>DFGI01000067.1:26185-28642 GCA_002371705.1 Bacteroidales bacterium UBA3754 | reverse complement strand
GAATCCCTCAGCGCCCACAAAAAAAGGAAATCAATTCTGATTTCCTTTTTTTATTGTGTGCAATCCTTTCTTTTAGAACAATGACAATTGGAAATATGCTTCGTATGCCGATTTGAGTTCTGTAAGGATTGTTTTACGAAGTTTGTCGGGCGATTCAACTTTTATTTTTGAGCCGTAGCGCAAAATCTTGTCTATTAAATCCTGATTTACAATCACTTTCATTTCAACTATTGCGCCATCTGCTCCCATGTCGTTGATTACCTGCGAATTATGGAACGGGTGTTGCTCTATCATAGGCACAATGTCAGCCGTTGCTTTGAGAGTGACGGTCGTGGGTTTTGTGTTTTCGCCTGGCTGTACGCCAATCAAGTGGTCGAAATATGATTCTTGTGTGTAAGTCTCGTTTTCTATAAATGTTATGATTTGAGGCGAAATGGCAGCAATGTCGCTCACAGGCACCACAATAAATTTGTACGACGGGTCTTCCAATCCGTACAGATACCATTCGTTGTGGTATTCTTTAAGAAAATAGGGGTGTATCACCAATTGTGAAATTGAGTCGTCTTTTTGTTTGAACGATAATTCTATTACGTGCTTGTTTGCAACTGCATCAACCACTTGTTTGAGCCACGAAATGCCTTTTGCAAGTTTTTTGCTTGATTCGAACGCCGCGACAGGCGAGTGTGGCTTTGGATTAATAGCAATTATCGCTTCAATTTTTTCAATGAGTTTGGTAATGTCGCCCAAGTGAGTGTATTGTTTGTATTGTTTCAGCGTGTTTGCTACTTCAGTCAAATTATCTATGTCGGGCTGACTCAACTGCATGTTCTGAATAGAGAAATTTTCGTCGGAATACGAGTATTTTCCATCGATGCAAACTATTGGCGCTCCGTAACCAACAGGTGGCTGTTCGCGCATCAGGGCAATGTCGTACTGAATCGAACGGCGACTAACTTTTTCCACATTGAACACATCGGTGAGTTTCTTGGAAACCTCGTTAATCAGGTCGTCCAACGACCACGTGCGTGATGTGTCACGAAGACATTCGTCAATAATCCGAAACCGGAAATTTTTAGATTTGTGAGCTGGCATAACCGTATCTTTTTTGTAATTATTATGCAAATATAAGTGCAAAACGAATGCAATGCAAATAAAATGCAATAAAAATGCGGTGTGCAACAGCCGATATGTGGTCATAATTTCTAAGTAATTTTGTTATTATCGTATTTTGCTATATTTTTGACATTCAAAAAATATATAGTGCGTATGTCATTTTATTCTTCGGTAGTACGTCCGATATTGTTTCGCTTCGACCCCGAAACGATTCACACATTCACAATGAATTGGCTGTCGTTTCTCAACGATGTGCCGGGAGTTCGTTCGTTTTGCAACTGGCATTTTAATGTGAAATCGAATCCTGTGTTGGAACGTGAGGTTTTTGGTTTGAAATTTCCTCATCCAGTTGGACTGGCTGCTGGATTGGACAAAGATGCCCGTGCGTTTGAGATGCTTGGTGCAATGGGATTTGCGTTTGTTGAAGTGGGGACGGTGACTCCGCGTCCGCAGATTGGCAATCCGAAGCCCCGTTTGTTCCGTCTTGTGAAGGACAAAGCGCTCATCAATCGAATGGGGTTTAATAATAATGGTGTGGAATCAATGGTGAAAAATCTAAAAAAACGCCATACCAATGTTATTATAGGTGGAAATATTGGAAAAAACGAAGTTACTCCTATAGAAGATGCCACACGCGATTATGTACTGGGCTTCAACGCATTATATGAATACGTCGATTATTTTGTGGTGAATGTGAGTTGTCCGAACCAGCAGAATCTGCGTGAGTTGCAGGATAAAGAACCATTGACAAATCTACTTGAAACATTGTGCGAAGCCAATGCTGCGAAACCACGGCAAAAGCCTATTTTGTTGAAAATCGCACCAGATTTGACGAACGAACAACTTGACGATATTGTTGAAATAGTTGGAAAGACTGGCATAGCAGGTATTATTGCCACCAATACAACAACAAAGCGCGATGGCTTGTCGTATTCAAAAGAATACATTGAATCAATAGGGAATGGTGGTTTGAGTGGAGCTCCCGAAACAAAACGGTCAACCGAAGTTATTCGTTATGTGCACGAAAAATCGAAGGGTGCATTTCCAATAATTGGCGTAGGGGGCATTGTGACACCCGAAGATGCGTACGAAAAGTTGCAGGCCGGGGCAAGTTTGGTGCAATTATATACTGGTTTTATATACGAAGGACCAAGTTTGATACGGAAAATCTGCAAATATATCGTTGCCAAACAAGAAAAAATGTAAAATTATTTGTTTGAATATAAGCGTGTTGCGGTTTTGAGCGAAATTTTTTTTGAAAAAAAATCGTTAGAGTGTAGGTAGGTTAAAAAAAAGTAGTACATTTGCAACGCAATCGCGAGAATAGCTCAGTTGGTAGAGCAC
>DFGI01000067.1:0-26096 GCA_002371705.1 Bacteroidales bacterium UBA3754 | reverse complement strand
GGTTCGAGTCCCGTTTCTCGCTCAGATGAATTCGCCTGGATGGTGGAATTGGTAGACACGCAGGACTTAAAATCCTGTGGACATTGCGTCCGTGCGGGTTCAATTCCCGCTCTAGGTACTAAGAAAAGTTAAAAAAGGACATAAGTCCTTTTTTTTTTTGCATATACCTTTTATAAAATGGAAATTTCGGAATGTATATTTTCTATAATAAAAAACTCATTGTCAATCACTTTCTTTGTGTTGGCAATGATGTTGTTCATTGAATATATCAATGTGAAAACCCACGGCGCATTCTGTAAAAATATTCAGAAAAAGGGCTGGCGGCAAATTGTGATAGGCGTGTTATTTGGTGTATTGCCGGGCTGTCTTGGCACTTACACGGTGGTGACGCTGTTCTCGCATAATTTGGTTTCGTTGGGTGCTTTGTTCGCCACATTTGTGGCAACAATGGGCGACGAAGCATTTTTGTTGTTCTCGTTGGATGCGAAAACAGCCTTGCAAATCACGGGAATCCTTGTCGTGATTGCTGTTGTGGGCGGTTTTTTGATTGATGCGCTGTATAAATCGAAAAATTTGGAACTTGAAGTTGCTCATTTCGAAATACATAAAGAAGAAACCTCGCACGACGAGGAAAAAACGTCGGTTTGGGAAAATTTAAAACACGCTTCGCCACATCGGGCAATTTTGCTGTTTGGCGTGTTGCTGATATTTGTGTTGTCGGTTCTTGGCGAAATTGGTCATAGCCACGATATTATGCCAATGGATGTGGAACATCACCATCACGAACATTCGCTTGATTGGTTTTCGCTTACGTTTGTGCTGATTTCGTTTGCCACGGCGTGCGTGTTGTGCGTGGTTCCTGAACATTTTCTGGAACATCATTTTTGGGAACACATTATTAAAAAACATTTCTTGAAAGTGTTAGGGTGGACGACTTGCATTATCGCTATTGTGCAAATATTGAATTATTATGTTGAATTACAGGATGTTGTGACCCAATATCGCTGGGGGTTGTTGGTCGTTGCCGTTCTCATCGGATTGATTCCCGAATCTGGACCGCATATTTTATTTATTTCGTTGTATTTATCTGGTAGTGTGCCGTTTAGCATTTTATTGGCGAATATGCTCGTGCAGGATGGTCACGGCGGATTGCCACTATTTGCGGAATCAAAACTCACATTTGTTTTTCTTAAAGTTTCGAAAGCCATATTGGCATTGCTGATAGGGACGGTTTGCATGAATATTGGGGTATAACCAGAAATCACTATATTTGTTTCGTATTGAAAAAAATTGAATTATGGCAAAGTCTATTAAATTTTTCTCTGTATTCTGCTTAGTAACAATGTTTTGCGTATCATGCAGTGACTTGTTTGAAAACGAAAGTGGAACAGACGGAATTATTGATGACAACGATGTGTATGTGCAAAATCCAAATGCGGTTGATGGTGCGCTCAAAGGTGTTTTCTCAGTTTCAGAAGATAAAAAAGTTCATTTTTCGCAGGGAAATCTTCAGTATAAGGAATGCACGAAGACGTGGCGTTTTGCCTCAAATCAATGGAATTATGTAGGAACACAAAATCCTGATACGGAAGATTGTTATGGCGGAAATGTTGATGGTAGCGACAATTGTTTTGTTTCTTTTCCTGGTTATGAAGGATGGATTGATTTATTTCATTTTGGAACGAGTGGGTGGAAAAGTGGCGCAGTAGTGTATAAACCTTTTGATGTGAGTTATAATTGCAGTGATTTCTATGTGGGAGGTCGTGCGGGATATGGATTATTTGGTAAATATGCTAATGCTGATTGGGGTGTTTACAACAAAATCAAAAACGGTGGCAATCAAGCGGGATTGTGGCGTACACTTAGAGTTCGAGAATGGGATTACTTAATAAGAGGACGCCAAAATTGTGAAAATTTACAAGCTTGTGGTCGTGTAAACGGAGTGAATGGTTTTATTCTATTGCCAGATGATTGGCAATTACCTGATTCTATTGATTTTATGCCGAATCCAAAAGAAGAACCTAAAATCACCATTGACTATACAATTGTATTGGAAGCAAACGATTATACCATAAGTGAATGGGACAAAATGGAGAAAAATGGGGCTATATTTTTACCAAATGCAGGTGCACGATGGGGTACGTTTGTTTCTAATTGTGGCTTTGCGGGTAATTATTGGTCCAGTTCTACGAATAGTCCTGATGATGATGAATATTTTGGAGACAATGCCGAATATTTTACGATTGGCTATACAGCCACAACAAGTTATTTTAGTCGTAAGTGTGCATATTCCGTCCGCCTTGTGCAGGATATTCAGTAGAAAAATTATTTGCCAAAAGTAATATACTGTTTGAACGAAAAAAATATTGCGTTTCGTTCAAAACTGATGAGTGAATTGTTTGTCATTGTGGAAAAATTTTCGTTTTTTCGCAACGCAAAACAGAAAGGTATTGACTACAATGAAAGGAGGCTGATATGCAATTCGAGTTGACAAAAGATTTTATCGCGTACCTGAAATCGCTTATTGAAGTTCAGGATGTAGAGAAAATTTTAGATTGTTTCGCGGATGCGCACCCAGCCGACATAGCCGATATTCTTGAACAGTTAACCAACGAAGAAGCCAATTACGTTTTCTTGCAATTCCAGCCAACCATGGAGGCTAATATCCTCGTGGAGCTTGAGGACGAGCAGCTTGACCGCCTGCTTGCGGTGATTCCTGCCGAAATCATTGCCACCGACCTTATCGAGAAAATGGATTCCGATGATGCGACGGATATTTTGCAGATGTTGCCGGAACGGATTAAGACTGAAGTCTTGGCAAAAATGTCCGATAAGGAGCAAGCGAGCGACATCGCCGATTTGTTGGACTACGACGAGAACACCGCCGGTGGTTTGATGGCAACCGAGCTTGTCCGTGTGAATAAAAACTGGAACGTGCAGAAATGTATTCTCGAAATCCGCAAGCAATCCGACGAGGTCGAAAACCTTATGAACGTGTATGTGGTTGATGATGAGGATGTTCTGGTTGGAATTCTGCCAATTGCCCGTTTGGTTTTGGCAGGCGAAAGTGCCGTGGTTGGCGATATTTTTGATGAAACAGTGTTGTCGGTTCCTACGAGTATGCCGTCGGAGGAAGTTGCGAACTTGATGGATAAATATGGTTTGTTCGTGGTACCTGTTGTGGATTCATTAAACCGCCTGAAAGGACGCATTACCATCGACGATGTGGTTGATGTGATTCGTGAAGAGGCTGAAAAGGACTACCAAATGCAGGCCGGTTTGACGCAGGATGTTGACGACAACGATAGTGTGATTCGTCAAACAATGGCGCGTTTGCCGTGGTTGTTTGTTGGTTTGCTCGGTGGTATTTTGAGTTCTCGCGTAATTGGAATATTTGAGGGGGATATTGCAAAAAATGCAAGCCTTACGCTGTTTTTGCCATTGCTGGCGGCTATGGGCGGTAATGTTGGTGTGCAGTCTTCATCAATTATGGTACAAAGTATTGCGGGCGGAACTCTGAAATTAACATCAATCTGGACAAAAATCCTACGTGAATTGTTGGGCGGTTTGCTGATAGGGGCTATTTGTTCAATTGTCCTTTCATTGTATAACTTGATGGCTGGTAATGATTTACATCTGACAGCTGTTGTGAGTTTTTCTTTGTTGGTAATCATCGTTTTCGCGTCATTGTTCGGCACATTTGTCCCGCTGATTTTGGAACGTTGCAAAATCGACCCCGCTATCGCAACGGGACCATTTGTCACCACAACCAACGATATTGTGTGTTGTTTGCTGTACTTTTCAATAGCCCGTTGTTTGTTAATGTAAAAATTCGTATTTTTGTAAACTGACTTATGAAACGTTTTGTGGCGATAGGGCTTGTTGTTTGTTGCGTGTTCGGTTTGGCCTGTTCACGTACTAAAATGTTGCAGAAACATGCGACAAAAGCGCATATTGCATTCAAAACCGTTCGCCATGATTTTGGAAAAGTGATTTTTGGGCAACCAGCCGAGCATGATTTTGTGTTTACTAACACAGGCGTTGACACGTTGATTGTCAAGGAGGTACAGAGCACATGTGGCTGTACGATTCCTACATGGTCGCAGGAGCCAGTTGCCCCGGGCGAGAAGGGGGTGATTTCTGTTTCGTACGACACACGGCGCAGTGGGGAATTCGAAAAAGGAATAACCGTTTTCTCAAATGCCGACAATAGCGCAGTATTGCTGGTTATTGCGGGTTTTGTGACACCAAATCCACATAAAGAAATTTTAGGTGGAAATAAAAACAAAATTGTAAATGATACCACTGCGGTTCGCACCGACAATGTGGAAAAATGATTAATTGGTATGCCAAGAGTATCTGATAGAGGGTTATTAATGCCAGCGTCTCCAATCCGACGACTGGTGCAGTATGCCGACGAGGCAAAACAGCGTGGAGTGGAAGTGTTGCATCTTAATATTGGGCAGCCCGACTTGCTCACGCCCGATTTGGCTGAAAAAGCGTTGCATTCCTATACGGGAAAATATATTCCATATTCTCATTCGGCGGGAAATATCTCGCTTCGTGAGAAATTGGCGGAATATTATAAGAAAATCGGCATTGAAATTTCCAGTGACGATATTCTTATTACAACTGGCGGCTCCGAGGCCATTTGTTTTGCATATTACAGCATTCTAAATTATGCCGATGAAGTGATTGTGCCTGAACCGTATTATGCTAATTATTATGGTTTTACAACGGAAACTGGTGCCAGAATGATTCCGGTCCGTTCTTCCATCGAAACAAATTTCGCATTGCCGTCGATTGAGGATTTCGAGGATGCGCTCACACCGCAGACCAAGGCAATTATGCTTTGCAACCCGAATAATCCGACAGGACACGTTTACACACAGAAAGAATTGTCGCATATTCGTAACTTGGTTCGCAAATATGATTTGTTCTTGATTTGCGACGAGGTGTATCGTGATTTTTGCTACGACAGCGAACATTATTCGGTAATGAATTTAAAAGGAATCGAAGAAAATACTATTTTAATTGATTCATTTTCAAAACGATATAATGTGTGTGGCATCCGCATTGGTGCAATGATTACTCGTAATAAAGATGTGATTGCCACTTCAATGAAATTTGCGCAAGCTCGTTTGAGTCCGCCTTCAATGGGACAGCTTATTGCCGAAGCATTGCTCGATACTCCCGAAGAATTTCTGAAAAAATCGGCTGATGAATACAAAGCCCGCCGTGACTATATTATTCCTGCATTGAACGAAATCAAAGGTGTTCGTTCGCCAATGCCTGACGGGGCATTTTATTCGGTGGTGGAATTGCCTGTTGACGACGTTGACAAATTCTGCCGTTGGTTGCTCGAAGAATTTGAGTATGAAGGCGCTACGGTAATGCTCGCTCCGGGAACAGGTTTCTATACTGGTAAAAAATTGGGTGTTCATCAAGTGCGCATTGCCTATATTTTGGAAATGGACAAATTGAAAAAAGCAGTCCGTTGCCTGAAAAAAGCTTTGAGCGTGTATCCAGGACGAACAATAGATCAAGATTGATATGAAACGAGTGTTGTTTATCGTCAATCCGCATTCGGGAAAAGTGCGGCAGAAACAATTTGAACCAATTGCGCGTGAAATTCTCCCGCCAGACAAATTCAATGTTGATTTTGTTTATACCCGTTTTGCAGGACATGCGTTGGAATTGTCACGCGTTGGAGTGGAGAAAGGATTCGACATAATTGTGGCTGTTGGCGGTGATGGCACCATTCACGAGGTTTCCCAATCGGTGATTCATTCAAATTCCGCTTTGGCGATAATTCCTATGGGGTCGGGCAATGGATTTGCTCGTTTTTTCTCAATACCTTCGTCGGTTAAAAAAGCTCTGAAAGTGATTGCCGATGCCCACGAAGTGGTGATAGACACTGTACTTTGCAATAGTGAATATTTTGTGAATGTCGCAGGGTTTGGCTTTGATGCCGAAATTGGAAATCTGTTTGACAAAAATTGTTCGGAATCTCGAGGTGGATTGAATTATGTGAAAACAATTGTGGAGGAATATTTCTCGTATCCGCAACAGACAGGACGGTTTGTAATAAATGGCGAAGTCATCGAGAAAAAGTTTTTCATGGCTACAATTGCAAATTCAAACCAATGGGGGCTGAATGCGAAAGTCGCTCCCGAAGCTGATATTACCGATGGTAAATTCGAATTGGTTTTAGTGAAGGAATTGCCCGTGCTCGATGTGATTCCTGCCACACTACGATTGTTTTTGAATAGTTTCAATAATTCCCGTCATGTTGAAACACTTCATTTAGAGGACTTTACGATTCTCAATTCCGTGCCTCGACTGATGCACATGGATGGCGAACCACGTATGTGTGCCACTGACATATCTTTTAAGATTCAGAAGCATTCTCTGAAGTGTATAGTTCCGAGCTAATCTTGTTATTTGTTACTATACGATTCAACCATTCCCGCCAGCAATGCAAACGGTGCATTCCAATTTATTGCAATTTCGTTGGTCGAGAAACTGCAAATGGCATCGCGGTAACAGCCAGCAGGGGTAGTGGAAGGGTAGCCTTTTACTCCGCAGTCGCGCAGAATAATGTTTGTGGCTCCGCCTGCCAAATAACCTGGAATTGGTTCTTCAATGCCGTCTGAAGTACAACGACGGTCGTGGAAATGTTTCGGATATTTTGAACCGAATCCCGAAATAAAGCAGTAATCTGTTGGATTACAACCTAATAGATAGTTCCAAGAATCAATCATTGCACGATGGTATTTTTCGTCACCATATTCCTTGAAGGCCAAACCAAGTAATGCTCCTGATGATGCAATTACACCGTTGCTTCCCCAGTTGAATTTCTCAATAGGAACCTTGTTTGCGGAACGTTCGTACATGGCATAGAGGTCGTTGGTCAATTTTTGGAACGAAGCGAACACATTTGAATATTCTTTCGGAAGAACCTCGTTGTGCAGTACAAGCGACATAAGTCCCAACGTGCGGACATTGCCCCATTCGGGAACGGTAAATTCCTGCGAGAAATCCAATTCTTTAAAGTATTTTTCGTCTTTTGTTGTGATGTACAATTCTGCGGCTGCCCAGAAAAACTCGTCGGTCACGTCGTCGTCACGGTAGTTTCCTGTGAACACATCCGAAGGGTTTTTGTAATATACTGTAGGATTGCTCTTCGCCCAATTCCATGCTCGCTTTGCGGCATTTGTCGCTTTTGCCGAAATATTAGGGAAAATATGTTCGTATGGCTTGAAAATTCGTGCCGACATTGCCATCATGGCTGCAAAATCAAGGGCCGAAGCAGTTGATTTTCCAATCATATAGCGGTCGAGTTTGTCATCGTGGGGCATAATCATGCTGCAAAAACGGAGTGACGACAATTTGGTGTAAACACCGCCGTCTTCGTCTTGCATGGCAAACAGCCAATCAAGCTCCCATTTAAGTTCGTTGAGAATGTCGGGGACACCGTTGCCGCTCTCGGGAATGTTCAGGTTGAGCGAGTTGTAATATTCTGGCATCATTTCGTATGCAAATGCCAGAGCATGATAGGAGATTCCTGCGTTCACCACGTAGAGATTGTAGTCGCCCGCGTCGTACCAGCCTTTGGGAGCGGAGACGATAGTCCCTTCGGGACGAGATTTCGTGGCAGCCGATGAGTGAATTTTCACCACATCGTCTTTGTGTCCCATAGGACGCGAAAAATCAGTTCCTTTCCACGTAGCATGTTGCGGAAGCAGTTCCGTTGACGCACGCCAGTAGTAAAATGCCCGAATCGAAGCCTTACTTATGTCATTGAAAAGATGTTCATTCTGAATTTTGAACGGATACGATTTCTTGTTACCGCACACTATATAATAGGAGCCTTCTTGTTTGAAATCGCTGAAATCAATCGTCTGCAGATTTTCTTCAGACATTTTCCAATACGAATTTTCAGACGTTTTCCCTTGATATACGGTTTTATCCGTCTGTGCATCTTTAATTTCGAACGAAGTTGCATTTTTATTTGCAATGAACGCAGTTTTCACTTCGTTGGTGGTATATCCAATCTGGTTGACACGAATAGAATTTTCAGTTTTTTGGGAGAATGCGCTCATACACAAAAAAACAAGCTCTGTAATTAGTATTATCTTTTGTCTCATACGAAATAATGTTGATACAAAATTAATTATATTTTAAATACCAATTTCATTTAATTGTTGGGTTTCGTATATATTTGCCAAAAAATAGACGTAGTGAAGACTGTCGGGTTCTACACATTAGGTTGTAAAATGAATTATGCGGAAACGGAAACTCTTTCCCGTAAAATGAAAGATGCTGGTTTCCAACAGGTTAAATTTACCGATGAGGCAGATTATTACGTTGTTAATTCGTGTAGTGTGACGGAATCCGCCAATAAAAAAAGTCGTCAGGCGATTCGTGGCGCACATCGTCGCAATCCAAATGCCTTGATTATTGTGGTTGGCTGCTATGCACAATTGAAACCAAAAGAAATTGCTGATATTGATGGAGTTGCATTGGTTTTGGGGGTAAAGGAGAAATTCAATATTGTTGATCGGATTCGTGAATACGAAATGTGCGGCTGTGCAGTGCAACAAGTTTCAGCAATCGACGAAGTGAATGACTTTTCGTATGCCTATTCTTGTTCGGAACGTACACGGGCGTTTTTAAAAGTGCAAGACGGTTGCAATTACCGCTGTTCATATTGCACAATTCCGTTAGCACGCGGGAAAAGCAGAAATCCTTCCATACAATCGTTGGTTAAACAAGCTGAGGAAATTTCCTCACGTGGTGTTAAGGAGATTGTGCTGAGTGGGATTAATATTGGCGATTTTGGGCAAAGCACGGGCGAAACGTTTTTTGATTTGATTCGTGCGTTGGCGAAGGTTTCTGGTATTGAACGCTACAGGATTTCGTCGATAGAACCCAATTTATTGACATCGGAGGTGATTGATTTTGTGGCCCAATCAAATGTGTTTATGCCACATTTCCACATTCCGCTTCAGTGTGGTTGCGACGAGGTTTTGCGATTGATGCGCCGCAGATACAACACCGATTTTTTTAGAAAGAAAATAGAGGAGGTCCGCGCTAAGATTCCTGATGCGTTTATTGGAATGGATGTGATGGTGGGCTCGATGGGCGAAACCGATGAGTATTTCAGAAAATCATACGATTTTGTTAAGTCCTTGGGGGTGAGTTTCGTCCATGTGTTCACATATTCTGAGCGTGAGCAAACCGATGCTCTAAAAATTAAGCCTCACGTGCAGGAGTCTGTTCGGACGGCAAGAAGTGTGGAACTTCATGCCTTGTCGGAACAAATGCACCAAGAATTCTATAAAAAATTCGATGGACAAATTCGTCCAGTTCTTATTGAAACAAGGATGAGGGACGGCTATCAAGTTGGTTTTACCGACAATTATATTCGTGTACAGACAAAAATTCCGTATAATGCACATAATCAAATTGTTACTGTGAAATTACAATATAAGAATGGTATTATGTATGGTGAATTGCCTACGGAGCAATAGCATACTGTGTCATATCTTGGTAAAAAAAAGGCTACCGTGTGGTAGCCTTTTCTATAGTTTCAAAAAATGATGGTTATTTGCCCAACAATATCGCTGGAATCTCGTTTGGTATCAGATTTTCGTCAACAATCGGAAAATCGCCTTTGTAACACCAGTGAGCGTTGGCAATATTATTTTCCTTGAATATCGTCGCCATATCTTTGTACCAGTTCAATCGTGATTCTTTATTCACAAAATTCGGATATGCGCCAAATTCGCCGCAGTAAACCTGTAATCCGAGTTCTTTTCCTCTGTCAACGGCCTTTTTAATCTGTGAAAACATTTTTTCTTTGTCCCAAACACCACTTTGTGTACGGTATTCCTGAACAGTCTTTTCATCTTTGCCAGCATAGAACGATGTATCGGCAAGCAAATTACCCGGATAGGTTATGTTTTCCTTACAATCCTTGTAAATTGTCCATGGAGCGCCATAATGTGTTACAAATAGCGGATTATAGTAGTGGAAACTGATAATGAGATGGGTATCATTTTCAGGAACTTGCAGATATTGCATAGTTTCAACCGATTGAGCCCAGTTGGAACCGACAACAATATAACGGTTTGGTTCTTCCTCACGGATTGCCGCAATCAATCGGCCTTCCAGTTGATTCAACGCCTCGTGGGTAGGTGCGACAGCCTCATTCAAAAGTTCGTAAGCAACTCTGTCGGTAGGGTATGATTTCAAGAATTTTTGCAAGTCTTTCCAAATTGCAACCATTTGGTCCTGAGCTTCAGTTTTGGTGAAAAGCGTGTTTTCGTTTTCCGTAAGGAAATAATGCGCACGAGTAATGTGGAGGTCAACAATAATGTTCATGTTGTTTTCCAACGTCCAGTCTATTGCATTTTTCAGCAATGCGAACGCTTCTTCGTCACGGTTTAGGTTTTCGTCATAAAACTGCACTTCGTCTATCGGCAGGCGCACATGTTCAAAACCCATCGAAGCAATTGAATCAAAGTCCGCTTTCGTGATTTGTTTTGCTCGTTCTTCGCCACGGCGGTCCGACTGCGAAAGCCAATGGCTCACATTCACGCCAGTTCCTAACTTAAATCCTTGACATTCAGATTGTTCTTTTTGCGTTGTCTTGTTGTTCCCGCACGAAACCAAAAGTACGCCGAGAATACTTGCGAGTAATAGTTTTACTTTTTTCATACTATAGATTTTTGTTTTAATAATTGATTTGATTTCAAAGGTATTAATTTTTTTCGAAAAGTTTTTCAACAAACCACCACATATTTTTAACATTCTTTACAATAATATTATGTATTTTTTATTTTTGTTAAAACAAAAGGAGAAATAGTATGAAGAATTTGTTTAAATCATCGGTTGTAACTGTTTGTCTATTAATTAGTTCATTGTTGTTATTTTCTCAGGAAATACAATATGACACAACTGCGATAACGCCTACGAAATGTTTATCATCGTATCGTCATTATATCTCAGTAAATGCTTTGCAATTTGCTACGGGAACTGCGAATATTAACTATGAATGCAATATAGTCCCTCAATTTTCATTGAAAGTAGGAGTGGGTACCGTGCTCGGCACGCGAATTTTGTTTAACGAGGCACAGTTGCCGTGCGTTCCAGGCGGTTTGTATGCATTGGTTGAACCTCGCTTTTATTTTAAGAAAGCGAGCGAATCCTGCTTGTTGCAATATGGTTTGAGTTTGGCGTATAAATATTGGGATTTTGTTGGAAAAAATCATGTGACAACATATTCAAAAGAATACAACAAATTAATAGATAAAAGTACGTATCGATATGATGGTCAACCACTTGAATACTATAAAGAAAATGACGACTATGTGGTAACAAAAGATGAAATCTACAAAATAGAGGATATGGTGGAACATCTTTGTGATATTTCGTTTTTCGGCAAAGCAAGTATTGCTGGTGGTTTTACTGTGGAAATGGAAACTGGACTTGGTTTCGGCGTGAAGGCTGATAAATTTTATTTTACACCAAATCTTGGTATGAGTTTTGGATGGACTTTCGGTAAGAAAAAATCTGCCGAATAGTCTTTCGGTTATGTTACACATTCTAAATTAACGACTTATGAGAAAATTAGGTTTTGTTTTACTATCAATGCTATTGGTAGCAGAGTATTCGTTTGCTACTAACGTGACAGTTCCGACGAAAATCAAGGACGTGACAATTTATCTAAGCGGTGCGTCGCTTTCGTGCGTGGCTGACGCAAAAATTCCCGCAGGTGTAAGCACCGTGACGCTTACCGACCTCCCGACCGCTATCAGTGAGGAATCTATTCAGTTGGAGGGAGTGGGAGATTTCGTAATAAATAATGTGTTGTACAGAGTTACGCAGGACAAGACGCCCAAAGGCGACAGCTTGACGAAAATCAAACAGGACTTGGAAGACAAAATCGCTGTCTTGAAATATACTAAAGACGTGTATGCCAACGAGATAGAGATTCTTAACGCAAACCGTGAAATCAAAGGGGCAAATTCAAATCTGAGCACGGTGGAGTTGGACAAAGTGCTGAAATTCTATCAGTCGGAAATGCTGAAACTGAAGGAAAACATCCGCAAAACCGACAAATCTATCGCTGAACTCAACACTGAATTGGCGGGAATCAACTCGGAACTTGCTCCGTACCGCAATCGCACGAAAGGCGAGGTGGTTGTAACTGTTTCGTCAAACAAGGCACAGACAATCAAGTTGGGAATGTCGTATTATGTGAATTGTGCGTATTGGACACCATTTTACGAAGCTCGCGTGGAAGACGTGAACAAAGACATTTCCGTGGCGTACAAGGCAAAAGTGTATCAATCGTCGGGTTACGACTGGGACAATGTGAAAGTGACGCTCTCTACGGGAAATCCGACATTGAACGGCACTGTGCCGACGCTCAACAAGTGGATTTTACGTGAACAGAAGCCACAAGTGCGTTATTCTAAAGCAACAATGAAAATGGCAGCCGTAGATATGGATTATACGGAGATGGAGATGGAAGAAGCGGCAGCGGCAACGAAAATGGCTTATTCTTCAAACGTCGCACGAGGCATACGCACAACTACCGATGAGAAAATGACAACAATAGAATTTGCCATTGATGAGCTTTTTAGCGTGAAATCGCAGCAAAACGACGCAATGCTTACAATAAACACCAATAAATTACCTGCCGAATACGTGTATCGTTGTGTGCCAAAACTTGACAGAAATGCGTATTTGCTGGCAAAAATCACCGATTTCGCAAAATATAACTTCCTTTCTGGTGATGTTACGCTGTATTTAGGTGGAAAATACGTGGGAACGTCTTATCTGAATATAGCCCAAACCACTGATACTCTGAAACTCTCGTTGGGACAAGACAAGGGTATTATGGTGGAACGCACGTTGTCGGACGAGTTTAACAAGAAATCGACGATAGGGAAGAACTACAAGCAAACCGCTATGTGGAACATTTCTGTGAGAAACAACAAGTCAACCAACGTGAAAATTGAAATTTTGGACAATCTGCCAGTTTCCGGCTCGTCGAGCATTACGGTTTCAAATATGTCGTACGACGGTGCCACATTGGACGACAAGAACATAGCAACATGGAATCTTGACTTGAAGCCGTCGGAGACAAAAAATCTAAAACTTTCATACACAGTGACATATCCCAAGACAATGTCACTGAACTTGAAGTAAATTCTTTTAACAGTACAAAAAACTCCGTCGAGCATTGCTTGACGGAGTTTTTTGTATGAATAAGGTTTTATTATTTCTCGTTCACAATTGCATACGTATCGCGTGCAATTACGATTTCCTCGTTGGTTTGTACGACCAAAACCTTGATTTTCGATGATGGTTTTGAAATAACCCAACTATCGCCTTGCTTGCTGTTAGCGGCTTCGTCGAGTTCTATGCCGAAACATTCCAAACCGGAAAGCACGTTTTTACGCACATCGCCGTCGTGTTCACCAATTCCGCCGGCAAACGCAATACAGTCGGCACCGCCGATTTCGGCAAGATACGCACCTACGTATTTCTTGATGCTCAACGTAAGCATGTCTTTTGCAAGTTTTGCTTTCTTGTCGCCGCTTTGTGCCATGGATTGCAAGTCACGCATGTCGGAAACGCCTGCAATGCCTTTCAAACCGCTTTGTTTGTTTACAATGTTGTCCATCTCGTCAATCGACAAACCTTCCTGACGCATCAACTGGAATGCGGCACCCATATCGACGTTGCCCGCACGAGTACCCATTATCACGCCTTCGAGAGGTGTAAAGCCCATTGACGTATCAACAGATTTTCCGTTAACAACGGCTGTGATTGACGAACCGTTACCCAAGTGGCACACGATTGTCTTGCAGTTGTCGTATGGCTTGCCAAGCATTTTTGCCGCCTCTTGCGAAACGTAGCGGTGGCTTGAGCCGTGGAATCCGTAACGGCGGATTTTGTTGTTTTCGTAGTATTTGTAGGGCAGACCGTACATAAATGCGACAGGTTCCATTGTCTGGTGGAACGCTGTGTCGAACGTGCCACAGTGAACAGCCTTTGGCAACGCTGCTTGAGCGGCTTTGATACCTTTTAGGTTTGCAGGATTATGAAGTGGCGCAAAATTATTGCATTCTGCTATTTTTTGAATTGCGTCAGGTGTGAGCAGTTCGCTTTTGTTGAAATATTCACCACCGTGGACGATTCTATGACCGACAGCAACAATGTCGTTTTTGTCTTGAATAATGTTACGTTCGGGAGCAAGTAGGAGAGCGATAACTTTCTCCACGCCAACTTCGTGATTGTCAACTGGTTCTTCAAAAACTTCTTTTTTGCCGTTGATTTCAATTTTCAACGTGCTTACTTTTTCACCGATACGTTCCACAATACCCGAAGCGACCACAGTTTCCTGTGGCATTTCCAACAGTTGGTATTTGATTGATGAACTACCGCAGTTTAGGACTAAAATTTTCATATTAAATAGAATTTGTTTCTTGCAAATTTCATAAAAAATTATTGAATTTCAAAATAGATGGCGTCAGCATTGAATTTTTAGATGAATATGTATAATAATCGGTGTGTCATTCACCCCAAAGACCGTATTTTTTTCTGTGATTTCACCACATTTTGGCTATATTTTGCCAATTATTTGGATATTTCGTCCCAAAAACGTGTAGAATGTCACATTTTGAAGGATAAGTGCAGTGTGGATTTTACCTTTGCGTAGATTTTAAAATTAGTAACTATGAAAATTGAAGGAAATTCCGTGCTGATAACTGGTGGTGCATCGGGAATTGGCAAAATTATGGGTCGTATGGCGCTTGAAAAAGGCGCAAAGCAAGTTGTGATTTGGGATATTAATGAAAAAAACATCGAAACTGTTGTGGCTGAGCACAATAAGTATGGCAAAGCCTTAGGTTTCAAAGTAGATGTTTCGTCGAACGAAGCAGTGTTGGCGGCTTATGAAAAAACTAAATCAGAATGTGGCGACATTGACATATTAATTCAATGTGCCGGCGTGGTTACCAGCAATAACACGTTCGACAAAAACACAATAACCGACATTGACCGCACAATGACAATCAACGCCATTGCGCCAATGTACGTGGCTCATGCGTTTATTTCCGACATGATTGCCCGCGACAAAGGACATATTTGCACAATCGCTTCGGCGGCCGGAATGCTTTCGAATCCGAAAATGAGCATTTATGCGGCAAGTAAATGGGCGGTTATTGGTTGGTCGGATTCCGTGCGGATTGAACTGCAAAATATGAAGAAGAACGTGCATATCACGACGGTAGCGCCATACTATATTAATACAGGTATGTTCGATGGCGTTTCTTCGAAAATTTTTCCAATTCTCGACCCAGAAAAAACAGCTGCGAAAATCGTGAAGGCAATCGAGAAAAACGTTGATTTTAAGGGAATTCCGTGGAGTTTCCACTTCATTCGTTTGATGGAAGGTTTGTTGCCGACAAAAGTATTCGATTGGTTCTTTGGCGAATTGTTTGGCATTTATCACACAATGGATCACTTTACAGGAAGAAAATAATATGGAAAATACAACAGTAGAACGAATTGATGAAATTCTTGCAAAACAGAAATCATTTTTTTTGCAGGACAAGACAAAGGAGGTGAAATACCGCATTGAAATGTTGCAGAAACTCCTTGTTGCTATTGAACGCTGGGAGGGCGCACTTGCCGATGCAGTGTGGAAGGATTTGCACAAATCGTATGAGGAGGCGTTTCTTACCGAAATATCCATTGTGAAAGGGGAAATCCGCGAACATATCAAATCGGTAAAACACTGGGCAAAGAAAGAACGATGTCAATCTCCTATAACAATCTTTGGCTCAAAAAGTTACATTGTGAAAGAACCGCTTGGCACCGCGTTGATAGTTTCGCCGTGGAACTATCCAATCCAATTGTTGTTGAATCCGCTTGTGGGCGCCATTTCGGCAGGATGTACGGCTGTTTTGAAACCATCGCCGTATGTGCCGAATGTTTCAGAAGCAATAGAATCCATGATTTCGGAAACCTTTGACGAATCGTATATTGCTGTAGTTCAAGGAAATCGAGATGTGAATGGTTATTTGTTCAAACAGAAATTTGATTTGATTTTCTTCACGGGAAGCCCGGCTTTGGCTCGCACGGTGATGAAAGCCGCTGCCGAGAATCTTACGCCGCTTGTGTTGGAACTTGGCGGAAAATCGCCGTGCATTATTGATAAATCTGCCGATATTAAAACCGCCGCAAAACGCATAGCATGGGGAAAAGCCTTGAATTCTGGTCAAACCTGCATAGCTCCCGATTATATTTTGATTCACAGCGACGTGAAAGATGCATTTGTAAAAACGTTTCAGGAAAGCCTGAAGGAATTGTATGGCGATTCGATTGCAGAAAGCAAACATTATGTGCGGATTGTGAGCGACAAAGCCTTTGAACGTGTGACAGGCTATCTTTCGGAAGGAACAATAATTTGCGGTGGAAAAACCGATGCGCAGTCACGGTTTATAGAACCAACGCTGATTGAAAATATGGCTATGGATTCAAAAATTATGACGGAGGAAATTTTTGGTCCGTTGTTTCCTGTGGTTACAATTACAGAAACGGAGCGACAATCTTTCTTACAACAAGTTGTGGCTTTCATTAACAAACGGGAAAAACCGCTTGCGTTTTATTATTTCGGTAAAGAAAAGGATGGTTGGAAAGCGATTGCCGGCACATCGTCGGGTGGTGGCTGCATAAACGACACCATTATGCACATTGTGAATCCGAACATTCCGTTTGGCGGCGTAGGCAATTCGGGAATGGGGCATTATCACGGGAAGGAAAGTTTTGAAGCATTTACGCACCGTCGTTCCATTGTGGTTACGCCAACAGCATTCGACCTTCCGTTCCGCTATATGCCATATAATTTGTTTAAAGTTGTGAAGTCGATTTTATAATAATTTTGTCGGATTATATACGATTTTGACGATATTGGGGCAAAAAAAGCATTCTTACACTGCGTGAATGCTTTTTTTTTGTATTTTTGAAAAAGAAATCTGTGTGAAGATGAAAAAGAAAACCTCTCTCAAATATACGGTATTGATGCGGGACACTGATTTTTCAATGCGTTCGACATTGGAAAGCATCGGTAATATATTTATGAATATCGCTGGACTTGATTCCGAACGAAAAGGATTTGGAATGGAGGCGCTCCGGAAACAAGGCTATGCGTGGGTAGCGTTGCGGATTTTGATAGATGTGAAGAGTTATCCTGCCGCATTTGAAAAATTGAAAGCAACCACGTGGATTGAAAATTGGAATAAACTCACAACCCAGCGAAATTGTGTGATTGAAGACTCAAAAGGAGATAATGTTGTTGAGATTTCCTCGATTTTTACGTTGATAAATTTCAACACACGGCAGGCTGTGAATATGCAGGATGTGCTGTCAGATTCGAATTACGAAAAATCTATTTGCAACAAACATCTTTCAATCCGAAGCCCGGAAAAAGTCCATCTGTTGACGAACGAAAAAGTTGTGGCTACCCGCAAGGTTACGTATAGCGACATAGACTGTAATATGCACGTGAACAGTTTCCGCTATGTTTCGTGGGTTTTAGACACGATTCCGCTTGAAATGTTCCAGAAAAAATTCATCTCGGAATTCGAAATCAATTATGTGAAGGAATGCCGCTACGGCGAAACTGTTACGATAAATATGGAACAGTTGGGCGATAACGTATATGCATTTGATATACGAAACTTTGAAGGAACATCGCTAAACCGTTGTAAATTAACGTTTACTGATTTTTAATCAATGGCGGTACGGGCTAAAAAACAATTTGGGCAACATTTTTTGCGCAGTAGCGACACGGCACGGAATATTGCCGACTGCTTGCCTATGGTTTGTCCGAATTGTCTGGAAATCGGACCAGGAATGGGAATCCTCACCACACAATTGCTCGAAAAAAACATTAATTTGAAGGTTATTGAAATTGATGGGGAATCAATTGATTATCTGCTGGCAAATGGAATAATTGACCCAAGTTGTTGTATTCAAGGTGATTTTCTGAAATTACCGATGCCGCAATTCTTTGGCGGACAACAATTTATGGTGATGGGAAATTTTCCTTACAACATTTCGAGCCAAATTATGTTCAAAGTCGTTGAAAATCGTGATTTTGTGCCTGCATTGGCAGGAATGTTCCAGCGTGAAGTTGCCCGACGGATTTGTTCGCCGGCTGGTTCCAAGGAATATGGCATTTTATCGGTATTGGTGCAGGCGTTTTACGACACAACGTATCACTTCACCGTTGACGAACATGAGTTTAACCCACCGCCAAAAGTGAAATCAGGGGTAATGTCGATGGTGAGGAAAGAGAACTACACGTTGCCCTGCGATGAGGCATTATTTTTCAATGTTGTGAAGACAAGTTTCAACCAACGAAGAAAAACATTAAGCAATTCTTTGAAAAAAATCCTGAATGACAATAAACTAGACGATTCTATTGGACAAAAACGTCCAGAACAGTTGTCGGTGGAGGAGTTTATTTCGCTCACAAATACAATTGCCGAAATGCTTACGAAAAAATAGGCACGTAGCGGCGGATTCTCACTTTTGTGCCGTTTTCCGAATATTCAATTTCATCGAACTGGAATCTGCTGAGAAAAATGCCTCGACCGTGCAAACAGTTGATTTCCGATTCTCCAATAATGGTAGGAACTTCGCAGATGTCGAATCCCAACCCTTCGTCTTTTATTAACCATTCGTCGAATTCAGGTTCTTGATGGAATTCTATGTTTACAAATTTATCTTTGTAGCGGCTGTCTTGTTGTCGTTTGCTGACTAATTCATCGAATGTTCCATTGAGTAAAGCCGCATTTTTTTCTGCAAAGGAAATATTAAGGTTTCCGTGTTCTATTGCATTGATAATCAATTCTTCAAGACCTATTCGTAACTCAAGATTCCAATCTTGGAAACACGGATTTGCATACGAAAGCAGCGTGTCAACCATTGAGGGCAGGTTTGTGAGCGAGTTGTCGGTGCGGAACGTGATTTTTTTCGATTCTGCCACATTGTTTTGGGTATGGTTCTGTAACCGTTTTTTCACCACATATTCGCACTGTTTCAGATATGCGCGGATTGAGGCGATTTCCAGCGGCATCACTAAATAATTGTTGATTCCGAACGACATAGCCGTGTATATTTGCTTGGTGTCGTAGTTTTCGATCAACATATTTATCAAGCATTGTGGCTGTTTTTTTCGAATAGTACGAAATAGTTTGTGTTGCGCAAGCGGCAGGTCGCAGATTACAATATGGGGAAGATAACCATCGAGAACCAAAAGAGCGTCATCGCAACAATCCACTGATTTCACCATAAAATTTGTTTCTGCCGCAGCTTTCACAAACGTCTTGGTAAAAGTCTCCTTGTTGTTGACTATGAGTATTTTAAGGCTCGCATCCATATTTGTAACCACTTTTCAAAAATACTAAAACGTGTGGTTGTGCATTATAAAATTTTATGCGAGTAATAAACAATATTTTCACTTGTTTTTATAATTTTGGCTATAATCAAAACGAGAATATGACGGAATTGGAGGAATACAAGCATTGTTTAGCTGAAATTGAACGGTATCGCTGTATGCGCGAACAATTACTGAAAGACATTGCAGAGTTGACGGAAAAATTGTCGGCTGCACAAGCCGAATCTAATCGGGAACAAGTGACTACCATTCAGAAACTTATCGATGCAAAATATTTACAAGACGAGGAGTATGGTGCGAAAATGCACGAATTGGCAATTCGCCGTAACTTGTTGGAACCCTGATTATTTATGGCAAAATGTGCGGAAATCGCAACGTTTGCAGTATTTCAAATCTTGTGATTCTTCAAAACATCCGTCTTCGCTGATTAGATCATCAATTAAAAACCGTAGATTTTCCTCAAATTGTTGATATAATTCACCTTCAACAGATAACACTTCGTTTCCATCAACCGTAAGCATGGTTTTGTTGTCGGGGTGCGACAAACATTGCACAAAAAACAGATTTGGTTGGTATTTTCGTTCGGGATGCAATTTTTTGAGAATGTAGGCGTAAAATAGCGCTTGAAAAGCTTCTTCTTGTGTTATTGATTTGTCAAACAACAAGTTACTGTCTGCTACCGTAAGTTTTTCTTCAAGATTTTTGATAGAGCATTTTCCCGTTTTGTAGTCGATGATTTTGTACACATCATTCTGAAAATCAACGCGGTCGATGCGGCCACCTATTTTCACACCGTTGTCGAGTGCGATATTCGCTTCGTCGCTTTCAAGTGCAATCAGTTTGAATGGTTGTTTTTTATCGAAAATCAACGCATTTTGAATTTGTTTGAAAATAGCCTGAAACTCTTTACTGTTCTCGTTTGCGACATTTTGTGGCGCATGGTTATTCCTCATTGCGGACGCTATATTCGCTTTAATAGAATTAACATCTTGTAAAATGCCGTCAATCACTTGTGAATCAATAAGTTTTGATGTGTATTTTTCATAAATTCCTTGCATAGCGTCGTGGAAATATTTTCCAAGGTCGAGTGCTTGGGGCAATTCACTGATTTCTTCTGGTTTGCGGAGCTGTTTTATAGCGTAGTAATAAAATTGTTTCTGGCATTGGATGTATTTTAGTAAAACGGTGGGTGTCAATGTTTTATTTGAAGTTATTTTATCAATATATGCACGAACTTCTGGTCGATTTTTTTCGATGGTTTCCGACAGGCTGTTTGTTGGAGTGATGGTATAACTTCGTTCTTCCGTAGTGATTCCGTTGATTGTTTTTTGTGGATTATTTGACGACTGCGAAAGGATTTTGAAGGGACTTTCGTACAACAGCTGAAGGATAAAACGGCTTTTTTCGCTCTTGTTATCGCCACTATTTTCGCAATACAGCAACGTGAGATTTTCGCAGCGTTGGATCAGTCGATAGAAATAATATGAATACATTGCCGACTGTTCCTTGATGGTTGGCATTCCGAACGCAACTCTCAGATTGTAGGGGATAAACGACCCGCCGACCGATGTTTTTGGCAAATTGCCGTCCATCACCGAGGTCATAATAATATTTTTGAAATCAAGCATACGGGTTTCAAGAATTCCCATAACTTGCAAACCCTCAAGCGGTTGCCCTTCGATAGCGATATTTTTCCCTTGCAACGATTTTTTCAAAAGCGAATTGATGAACAAAATCTTTTCGTATTGGATTTCATTTTTTTCAATGATTGTTTTCAACGCAGAAAGCTCCGTATAAATCGTGTAAAAAATGCTTGTGTCGATTTCTTCGAGATTAGCATTTTTACAAAATTCCACAATGCAGTCACATAGACTTTGTATGTACGTATCTACAGTTGTTGGGATTTTGAAAATGTATGGCAGGTTGCATAGTTTAATACAATCATCCTCAGATATTGTGATTTTCTTATTCTTGACAATATCCTTATGCAATACCTTTGCATTTTCCTGTAAATCAGATGGAATAAGGGAATTTTCGCAAATACGGAGTACGTCTTTAAAATACAAATTTTTACCTTTTTTGTTGTTGCATAAATCCAAAATCGATTCAAAAAAGGTGTAAGCTGCCGATGAACGGATGGGATAGCCCAACGTGATATTGTATCGGATGTTGTTGGGGATGGATTTCATCAATGGGACAATCAATTTTTCGTCGGCAAGAACAATTGCTGTTTGTTCCAGCGAAGGAAATTGAGAAAGCAGTTCGTTACACAGTTTTGCCTGTGTGATTTCATTAGGCGTGCGTATAATTCTGATATTCTTTTCGTTGCAAAAATTTGAAAAATGTTCCTTATCAAGTTCGTTTGGAAATTTCTGGATATTTTTTCGGGTGAAAATGCCAGCCTCGTGCGATTCGTCGTTTTGGTAATACGAATCGTAATCCCAATAAAACATCGCTTGTTTTCTGTTTTGCAAAAACGAAAAAATCTTTGCCTCACATTGACTTAATGCATTGAAACCCAAGAATATGAATAATCCATCACCAAATATTTCGTGTTGTTTTTCCACGGAACTTTCGGCAACGTTGCGCATAGCCATTCCTTCAAAGCAAAGGTTTTGCGCCGCAAGTTTTTCTTTAAAATCTTTATATATGTGCGGCAACAATTTCCAAAATTCCACAAAATTCCGTCGGACGTCGTTTTTCGCTTGTTCGCCAGTGATTTTTGTGGTGTCCCAAAAACGGGAAATCATTGCAATTTGTTCTTCGTTGAGATAGCTGAACAGCGAATCAATTTCCTTGTTGTCAGCGATATTTTGGAACATATCATCGGCTTTGATGAGATATTTGTCAATGTCGTCGAAGTCGGAGAGGAGCATTTCGCCCCATGGATAAAATGATTCAAATGGTTCGTTGGATTTTGCTATTTTTTTGAACGATGTATAGAGCTGATACACAAGCGTAAAGTCGTCGGGTATAGTAAAATCCTGCCGTGAAATGCAAAAATCCTGAATAGTCGTCAGTTTTGGCAGAAAAATTGGCTGTGAAATTTGTTCGCCCAACGATTTCTTGAAGAAAACCATGGCTCGTTTGCTTGGAAATACAATCGTCGTATGTTGCAGATTCTGAGCTTGTTTCTGCAAAATATCGGCTACACAGATGTCAATAAACGATTCCATTGTCAGTCTTCTTCTTTGTCAATTGTTGTGTCGGATGCGTACAGTAAATTGTGGAATTCGCTCATAAGTGCCAATGCCCGTGTGCCCCAATAGAGTTTAAAGTTCATAAAAAACTCGGCTGCGGCTGCTTCCAGACCTTCGTCGGACGTATCTTTGCATTGTTCAGCAAAGTTCCGGGCGTCTTGGTAAATGTCGGCGAAACATTCCGAAAGGCAAATTTGAACACTGTCGCCGCTGGTGAAACTGTCGGGTTCGGTAATATGGATGTAGTGATCGTGGTCTCCAAGTTTTCGTTCCACGGCTGCACGAATCATTTCCCAGTCTTTTTCTGTAACAAAATGTTCGCAGAAGTCGTCTGCTTCCGAATTTGTGGCAAGCACAGCGGTTTTCATATATAGCAATGCAAGCAGTTTCTGCATGCGTTCAATAAATTCTTTTTTTGTCAATTTGTCGGTTGATTCAAGCGTGGAGCAGAATTCAACAACCACGGCAACTAATTCGACAATACTTTTTTTCTGTACCATAATTATGCTGTTTTTTTATTGAAAGCCAACAATCCGATAAATGTTAGTAATCCATTGAGTATCAATAGTTCAAATCCAAATTTATAACCGAAGAATAATTGTTCGGAATACATATTGAGTATATAGCAGATTATTGGCGAAAGTATTGCAACAAACGGAACAGCTTTGTCATTCGGGCGTCGATTTTTCACAAACAAGCCATAGCAGAACAAACCAAGTAATGGACCATAGGTGTAGCCTGCAATATCAAATAAAGTTTTAATTAAAGAATCGTTATGGAATGGCTTGAAAATGATGATGATAGCAAAGTAAATCACAGCGAATGCGATATGAATTATCTTACGGATTTTCTTCTTCTGTTCTTCGGTATGTTTGGTGTCGGTGTCGAAGTGCAGGATGTCGAAGCAGAATGTGGTTGTAAGCGATGTGAGTGTTCCGTCTGCGCTGGAATAGCCCGCTGCCACAAGTCCGATTACAAACACAATGCATGTGAGCGAATTCATATGGAACGCCACAGCAGGGAAGATGCTGTCTGATTTTTCGGGAAGTGCGAAGCCCGTTTGGTTTGCATAAAACAGCAAAGCCACGCCCAGTGCGAGGAACAGGAAGTTAACCACTATCAGCGACAGGCTGAAGCTCAGCATATTTTTCTGTGCGCTCCGCAACGATTTGCAGGTCAGGTTTTTCTGCATCATATCTTGATCCAAACCCGTCATTGCAATGGTGATAAATGCACCGCTCAACACTTGTTTCCAAAAGAAATTATTTGAACGCCAGTCACTTTCGTAGAGTTTTGTGTAACCAGCATCGGAGGCTTGTTTCAGCATATCAAATAATGAAATGTCCATTTCCTTCAGCAAACACACTATTGTAACGATAGTGGAGAGGAGCATGAACGTGGTTTGAAGCGTGTCGGTCCAAATCACAGTTTTTATGCCTCCTTTGAATGTGTAAATCAATATTAACACAATGAAACACAGCGCTAAAGTCCAGAATGGCACACCAATAAATTTGAAGATGAATTCATAAAGAATATATACCACCAAATACATTCGGAGCGCCGAGCCGAGCAATCGTGAGATTATGAAAAACGACGCGCCCGTTTTTTGGGAATTCAAACCGAACCGATTTCCCAAATACGTGTAAATTGATGTTAAATTCAACTTATAGTAAAGCGGTAAAAGAACGAATGCAATTGCAAGATAGCCAAATAGATAGCCTATCACAACGCCAAAGTAGGTGAATTGTGTGGTCTGCACATATCCAGGCACCGACATAAATGTCACACCCGACAGCGATGCGCCAATCATTCCATACGCCACCACAAACCACGGGGAACGACGGTTTCCCGTGAAAAATGTATCATTAGTTGCCTTGCGCGATGTTATATGTGAAATAAGGATTAGTAAACAAAAATATCCAATAACAATACCCGCAATAAGATAAGGATTCATAACACTCTATTCTTTACACGACAAATGTATGTGTTTCAATGGTATGGACAGGATTACTTACAGAAAAACATATTCACTAAATATAAACAAATTTAGTTAGGAGTTAAGGATTATGAGTTATGAATTAAAAATTGTGCATTATGCATTGTGAATTGTGCATTGCTCACTCATTTCCGTTTTTTGCTTTTGTTTTTCTTTCGGTCAACTTCCTCGATTTGCTCCAATTCCGCGATAAGAGAGCTTATGCTTTCCTGCGTGTGGTCGGAGGTCATTTTGATGGTTTCTTTGTACGTGCCAACATCGATGGTCAGTTCGTTGATTGGTTTTGTCAAGTAAGTCTCTATTTCCTGTAGGAGAGGGCGTTCCTCCTTACTGCAGAATGATATTGATTTACCAAATTTGTCGCCACGGCCAGTACGGCCAACGCGGTGCACGTAGTTTTCTGTTTGTTCGGGCAGGTCGTAGTTTATCACCAAATCAATGTTGGGAATATCGATACCACGGGCTGAAACATCAGTTGCAATAAGAATTTTGAGCGTACCATCACGGAAATCGCGCATTACTTGGTTCCGTTCCTGCTGAGTTTTGTCTCCGTGAATAGTACCGCATTGTATATCAGCACGTTCCATAGCTTTCTTCACCCGTTCGGCACGGATTTTTGTGCGTACAAAAACCAAAATTTTGTCATCGGGATTTTCTTTGATAATCCGTTCCAAGAAGAAACGTTTGTCGTCCATTTCTATGTACGAAACGTAGTGGTCAACGTGTTTTGACACTGGGTCTTTGGGCGAAATTTCAATCTTAACAGGCTTTGTTACAAGTGAATACGCCAAATCCTTAATCTCTTGGTTTATGGTTGCCGAGAAAAACAATGTTTGTCTATTTCGTGGCAAGTGCTTGATTAACTGACGAATATCGTTGATGAAACCCAAGGCAAGCATCTGGTCAGCTTCGTCGAGCACCAAAATTTGGATTTTGTTCAACTGCACGTGACCTTGGCTCACCAAATCGAACAAGCGTCCAGGGGTGCAAACGAGCACATCCACGCCGTGTTTCAAGCGTGCGATTTGTGGATCTTGTTCCACACCGCCAAACAGACCTAACACAGTGACATCGAGATATTTACCAACGGAGCGGAACACTTCGGCGACTTGAATCACCAGTTCCCGAGTAGGTTCCATCACAATGGTGTGGATAAACGAATCGTCGTTCCGAGTTTTCGCATGGTTGCGGGTCAACAGTTCCAATGTGGGAATCACAAAAGCTGCGGTTTTGCCCGTTCCCGTCTGCGCAATTGCCAACACATCATCGCCTTTCAGAATAGGGTGGATTGCTTTATATTGAATATCGGTTGGACGGCGGAAGGCAAGCTCCGCAAGGCTATCCTTTATTTTTCTGCTGATATGGTAATCCTCGAATTTCATTGTGATTTTTTTTGCAAAAATAAAAAAAA
>DFGI01000049.1 GCA_002371705.1 Bacteroidales bacterium UBA3754 | reverse complement strand
GGTATTGCCGTTGGTATGGCTACAAACATGGCTCCGCACAATCTTTCCGATACCGTTGACGCAATTGTTGCATATATCGAAAATCCTGAAATCACAATACCTGAACTTGCGGCAATCATCAAAGCTCCTGATTTCCCTACGGGAGGAACAATTTATGGATATCAGGGCGTGCTTGACGCATACGAAACAGGACAAGGACGAATCGTGATTCGTGCAAAAGCTCGTTTTGAAAACGAAAACGGTCGCGATTTGATTGTGGTTGACGAGATTCCGTATATGGTCAATAAGGCTGAATTGATTAAGAGAACGGCCGATTTGATTAATGAAAAGAAAATCGAAGGTATTACCGAGGTAAACGATGAATCGGACAAGGAGGGTATGCGTATTGTTTATACTTTGAAAAAAGACGCAGTGCCTAACATTGTCCTCAATAAATTGTTTAAATACACGTATTTGCAGTCTTCGTTCAGCGTGAATAACGTTGCGTTGGTTGATGGCCGTCCAAAGACGATGAACTTAAAGGATATGATTTCCGTGTTCACGGAACACCGCCACGATGTGGTTGTCCGTCGTACCAAGTTCGACTTGAAGGAGGCTGAGAAACGTGCCCATATTTTGGAAGGTCTTATCATTGCCTGCGATAATATCGACGAAGTTGTTCATATTATTCGTGCATCGAAAAACGTGGCTGAAGCCCGCGAAAATTTGATGAAACGTTTTGACCTTGACGAAGAACAGGCAAATGCCATAGTTGAAATGCGTCTGCGTCAGCTCACAGGTTTGCAGATGGATCAACTTCATGCTGAATATGAGGAACTTGAACGTAAGATTGCATACTTTAAAGATGTGTTGGCAAATTACGATATGCAAATGCAGATTGTGAAAGACGAAATGCTCGAAATCAAGGCAAAATACGGAGACGAACGTAAAACCGACATCGTTAAGACAGCCGAGGAATTCAACCCTGAAGATTTCTATGCCGACGAAGATGTGGTGATTGCAATTTCTCACCTTGGTTATATTAAGAGAACGGCCCTTACGGAATACAAACTGCAAAACCGTGGTGGTGTTGGCTCTCGTGGCGGCGATACCCGTGATACGGATTATATTGAACACCTGTACATTTCGAATATGCACGCTACGTTGTTGATTTTCACAGAACAAGGTAAGTGCTTCTGGCAGAAGGTTTACGAAATTCCTGAAGGAACAAAAGTTTCGAAAGGTCGTGCAATTCAAAATATTTTGAATATTTCAAATGATGACAAAGTTCGTGCATACGTAACTGTCAATAATTTGACCGACGAAGATTACTTGAAGAACCATTTCGTGGTACTTTGTACTGAAAACGGTATCATCAAGAAAACTACGTTGGAGGCTTATTCCCGTCCACGTCAGAATGGTATCATCGCGCTTTCAATCCGCGAAGGCGACCGCTTGTTGCAGGCGTGCTTGACCGACGGAAACTGTGAAATTATGATGGCTATCCAGTCGGGTAAGGCTATCCGCTTCCCTGAAAGCAAGTTCCGTGCTATGGGACGTACTGCATCGGGTGTGAAAGGTATGACGGTTCCTGATGGCGAAAAAGTTGTCGGATTAATTTGTGCACCTGCAGATACTAATAAGGAGATTTTAGTCGTTTCAGAAAAAGGTTTCGGAAAACGTTCAAGCATTGACGACTACCGTATAACGAACCGTGGTGGTAAGGGAGTCAAGACAATCAACGTGACTGAAAAAACTGGCAAGCTTGTTGCATTCGAAGCGGTTGACGACGACGACGATTTGATGATTATGAACAAATCAGGTATTACAATTCGTATGGAAGTCGCTCCGTTGCGTGTGATGGGACGTGTGGCACAAGGCGTGAAATTGATTAACCTCCGTCCGAAGGATTCGATTGCGGCAATTTCTACCGTACACGTTGAACCAGAGGAACGTCAGGCAATGAAAGATGCTGAAAATGCAGAAAACGTTGAAGGTGCTGAAACAGATGAGAATCAAAACGAAACAAATAATACAGAAAACAACGAATAATAAAAATTGATGAATATGAAAAAAAATGTCATTCTTGCGTTAATCGCATTGTTTTTCGGAAATATCGCGTTCAGTCAGACCGATGAATTTGTTATGACGTGGAATATTGTGGAAAGTGAGGCTAAAAAATCTGATGCCGACATTGCTAATCCTAAGAAAGCCGCAAAAATCAATACGTGGACGGAACGTGGTCGTAAATATTTGATGGTATATACGTTTGATGCGGAAAATATTTATCCAGGAACAACAATGGAGCAGTTGCCGCTTATTATGAAAAGTGGCGCGAAAAGTGCATCAACAAAAGGTGATACAACAATCCAGACTTTTGAAAGAATGGAATTTTATTGCGTTGGTGGTAAAGTTGTGAAATATGTTCGTGCTGGGCGAGCAAAGGAAAATTTCTTCCCAACACAAACTGCTGCACTTGATGTCGCAGCTGAAGCATATTTGAAAGCTCACGAACTTGATAGTGAAAAAAAGAAGGCTAAGTTGATTGGTGACCAATTGAAAACAATTGCCGATTATTTGCAACGCGAGGCTTTGTTCCCGTATTATGCGGGCGATTATGCCACAGCTTCAATATACTATACAAAAGCTGGAAATATAGTAAGAACAGGTTTGACTGGCGAATCTGATTCTGTGCGTGCGTCAGTGCTGAAAAATTGCGGTGAAATCAATAAAGCGGCTAAAAACTACGATCAGGCAATTTCATTCTACAACGACATTAATTCGTTCGCTCCATCAACAAATATGTATGCGAATATTTATTTCTGCCAATTGATGAAACATGATACAACAAGCGCAATCAATACGTTGCAGAAAGTTTTGTCGGATTTTCCAAATGATACAAATCGCGTTTCATTCTTGAACCAATTGATTGATATGTACATTAAGACAAATCAGGTTGACAATGCTACAACTTATTTGCAAAAAGCAATCGAGGCTGAACCCAACAATACCGCATATTTGTTTAACTTGGGCTATTTGAATGAATCGAATGGTAAGGAGGATGAAGCTGTCGCTAACTATGAGAAGGTTCTTGCCATTGATGCAAATGAACCTAATGCAAACTTCAACCTCGGTCGTATTATTGCAGAACGTGGAAATGCAAAAATGAAGGAAGCCGACAAATTGTATGGCAAAAAAGGTTACCAAGCCAAAGTTGACGAAGGTAAAGGACTTTTGAAAAAATCGTGCAACTGTTTTGAATTGTGCGCACAAAACACACAAGACAAAGGGTTGAAGAAAAATGCATACTACAATCTTATGCGCCTTTACGCTCAATTAGGTATGATGGATAAATCAAAAGCGGCTAAGGCTCAATATGATAGCATATAGGAAATAATGTTAAAAGTTTTTTCATAGGTGGGAAAGCGGTGATGTCGTGATGATATGCCGCTTTCTTTTTTTAGAAAGACTCTTAGTTTTGTATATGCAATTCCTCTTCCAATAGTTCGGCATTGTCGGTGATTACCAATAGTTTGTCGAATTCTTTGAGAACAGATTTCCCTGTCGGAACAAAGAAACCGTTTTCCCGTTTAACCATTATTGCAAGAGTTTTTTCGGGTAAACCAATGTCCATCAAGCGTGTGCCATTTTGCAACATCTGTTTGGTAATGGTGATTTCGGTTGCCGCCGATTTTATTTCGTCTGGTAAATCTATGTCGAAATGTTCGGGTTTTTTCAACCCTCTGGAGTTCCCCACAAGATGGAGAAATTTAGCCACACGAGGTAACGATGTTCCTTGCAGGATGAGAGACACTAACGTGCAGAAAAACACAATGTTAAATAGTAATCGCGCATTTGGGATGTCGGCGTTCAGACTAAGAATTGCGAAAATAATCGGTGTGGCACCACGAAGACCGACCCACGAGATAAACATTTTGTCGCGGTTAAGCATTCTGCGGAATGGCATAAGGCATATATACACAGACAATGGGCGGGTTAGGAAAATCATGACAAAGCTGATGATAAGTCCAGGAATAATAATGGGCACCAGTTCGTGTGGTTTTACTAATAGTCCAAGTATCAAGAACATAATGAGTTGAAACAGCCACGTAAGACCATCAAAGAATTTGATGGTGGAGTTTTTATGGACCAATGTACTGTTGCCAATCACTAAACCACCTAAATATACGGCAAGATAGCAGTTCCCGTGTAGAAAGTACGTGGCGGAAAATATGAAGATGCAGCTTGAAAGTACAAGTATAGGGTATAATGAATCGTTTTTTATGTTTAATTTATTGATTAACAATACGATAAGTTTCCCGAATACAAGTCCGAGTAGTGCGCCAATCACCAATTGCGATATGACTAACAGCGTGGCATACAAATAATTAGGCTCGCTATTTGATTGTATATAAGTAAGTAATGTGATTGTGAGAATATATGCCATCGGGTCGTTGCTACCGCTTTCCAATTCAAGCATTGGTTTTAGATTGTTTTTAAGACGAAGTCCTTTTGCACGTAATATGGAAAATACTGATGCAGAATCGGTTGACGACATTGTCGCGCCTAACAAAAGTGATGTTGACAATCCGAATGTTGCCGCTTCGTAAGTCATCCCTAAGATCCACCAAATTGCGATGCCCGTGAATAGGGCGGTTAGAAGGACGCCGAGTGTTGAAAGCATTATTCCTTGCGCAAGTACGGGTTTTATGTCGTTGATTTTTGTGTCCATTCCGCCTGAAAACAAAATGACGCACAGTGCGATGGTTCCAACGGTTTCTGCCATCATAATATTGTCGAATTCAATGCCAAATCCGTCGCTGCCGAACAACATACCTACTGCAAGAAACAGCAACAACGATGGTACGCCAAACCGATAACCTGCTTTGTCTGCCACAATGCTGACAAAAAACAGAATTGAAATTAAAAGTAGCGCAAGTTCTAATTGCATAGTTTTATTTTATGCAACAAAGGTAGTAAAAGTTTAAGCACAAAAAAAGACGATGCATAAAACATCGTCTTTTTCGTACGAAATAGATTGTATTAGAAGTTCGGTTTCAAACTTGTCCGGTCGTAGAACTTGTTGATGATTTCGACTGCATCATCTGCAGTGTCAACAATGTTGATGAGTTTCATATCATCGGGGCTGATATTCTTTTCTCCCTCAAGCATCACTTTTTTCGTCCAATCTATCAATCCTTGCCAATATGATTTACCGACAAGAATAATAGGGAAGTGGTCGATTTTTCCTGTTTGAATCAACGTGATTGCTTCAAATAGTTCGTCTAACGTGCCGAATCCGCCCGGCATCACAATAAATCCTTGCGAATAGCGCATGAACATCGTTTTTCGGGTGAAGAAATAACGGAACGTGATGAGTTTGTCTTGGTCAATAAATTGGTTTGCCGATTGTTCAAACGGCAATTCAATATTGATTCCCACCGATTTACCATTTCCTTTTTGTGCTCCCAGGTTTGCTGCTTCCATAATGCCGGGACCGCCACCTGTAATTACTCCAAATCCATGTTGGGTAAGCAGATACGCAATATCTTTCGTTAGTTTATAGTATTTGTTGGTTGGTTTCGTCCGTGCCGAACCAAAAATTGAAACACAAGGCCCAATTTTTGTCAAAGTTTCAAAACCCTCAACAAATTCCGCCATATATTTGAAAATTTCCCACGTATTTTCAGCTTTGATGTTCTGCCAATTCTTTGGATTGACTTTTTTCGTTACCTTTTTTTCTTCCATATTTTGTGAATATTTAATGTTATTTCCAAAGATAGGAAAAAACATCTTTATTTCAAAATATTTTTCAAGAACTGTCCTGTAAAACTGTCTGAATTGTTTGAAATTTCTTCTGGAGTGCCTGTGGCAACGATTAATCCGCCGTGTTCTCCGCCATCGGGTCCTAAATCTATAATGTAGTCGGCAACTTTCACCACATCGAGGTTGTGTTCGATTACAATTACCGTATTTCCTTTATCTACAAGCTTTTGCAATACGCCCAGCAGAATATTTATATCGTGGAAATGAAGTCCCGTGGTTGGTTCGTCTAAAATGTACAACGTGTTACCAGTGTCTTTTTTCGACAATTCAGAAGCTAATTTCACTCGTTGTGCTTCGCCTCCAGAAAGCGTGTTCGATGGTTGTCCGAGTTTCAGATAGCCAAGTCCCACGTCCTGCAATGTTTTGAGTTTGTCGTGTATGTTTTTTATGGTGCTGAAAAACTCAACTCCTTGATTGATAGTCATATCCAGCACATCGCTGATGGATTTGCCTTTGTAGCGGACTTCCTGTGTTTCGCGGTTGTAGCGTTTACCATTGCATTCGTCGCAGGTGACGAACACATCGGGCAGAAAGTTCATTTCTATGGTTTTGATTCCGGCTCCTTTGCATGCTTCGCAGCGTCCTCCACGTACATTGAATGAGAATCTTCCCGCTTTGTAGCCACGCATTTTTGCCTCAGGCAATGTTTCGAACAATTTGCGTATATCGGTGAAAATATCTGTGTAAGTCACTGGATTAGAACGTGGTGTCCGTCCCAATGGTGATTGATTTATTTCAATAACTTTGTCGATGTTTTCTATGCCTTCGATTGCCGTATATGGCAGCGGTTCGGTTTTGGAACGATAGAAATGTTGGTTGAGAATGGGGTGGAGCGTTTTGTTGATTAATGTTGATTTTCCGCTACCCGACACGCCTGTGACACAGATTAGTGTGCCAAGAGGAAATGTTGCCGACACATTTTTAAGATTGTTGCCGCTTGCGCCAATAATCGACAGTGTTTTTCCGTTTCCTTTCCGCCGTTCGGTAGGAATTTCTATCTTTTTTTGCCCCGTCAAATAATCAATGGTCAAGCTTTTTTGTTTTAGAAAATCTTTTTGTGTGCCTTGCGCCACAACTTCGCCTCCTTTACGTCCTGCGCCTGGTCCGAAATCTATCACGTAATCGGCGGAGCGAATCATATCTTCGTCGTGTTCAACTACAATCACGCTGTTGCCTTCGTCGCGGAGTTTCTTAAGCGATTGTATCAGTTTTATATTGTCGCGTTGATGCAGTCCAATGCTTGGCTCATCGAGTATGTACAACACATTCACTAACTTAGAACCAATTTGCGTAGCGAGACGGATGCGTTGGCTTTCTCCTCCGGAAAGTGTTTGCGAGCCTCGACTTAACGTAAGGTACGAAAGTCCCACATCAAGCAAAAATTCAGTACGAGTTTTAATCTCTTTTATAATTTCTTGTCCCACAGTGAATTGCTGCTTCGAAATTTTGTTTGGCAGTGAACAAATCCATTCGTAGAATTTTTCGATGGTGAGATTTGATACTTCCGCAATATTTTTGTCGGTTATTCTAAAATACAGCGATTCTTTTTTCAACCGTTGTCCGTTGCATACAGGGCAGACGCTTTTCTTTATATAATAGTCGGCTGTTTTTGCATCATCTTGAAATTCCATTTGGCGTTCGAGCAAGTGGAGCATTCCTTCGAATCCAAGGAAATAGTTCGCTTGCATGCCGACAGGATTTGTGACGAACGAAAACATCTCCTGCGAACCGTAAATCAACACGCGTTGGCATTCTTCCGAAATATCTTGGAAGGGAGTGTCGAGCGAAAATTCAAATTTTGCAAGAATTGCTTCTAATTTGCAGAATATCAAGTTGTTTTTGTAAACGCCAAGAGGTTTGAATGCACCTTTTCGTATAGAAAGTTTCGCATTTGGAACAATTTTCTCCACATCAATTTCGTCAACTACGCCAAGACCGTCGCAGTGCGGACATGCGCCTTGGGGTGAATTAAACGAAAATGAGTGGGGCGCGGGCTCGTCGTACGACAAACCTGTGGTCGGGCACATCAATTTCTTGCTGAAATAGGTTACTTTGTTTGTTTCCATATCGACCACCATTATCACGCCTTTGCCAAGTTTCATCGCTGTTTCGATGGATTGTTTGATGCGTGATTCTTCTTTGTCGCTGATTTTGAATTTATCTACAACAAGTTCAATATTATGGTTTTTATATCGGTCAACTTTCAATCCATAGGTGAGGTCGGTGATTTCATCGTCGATACGCATGTGGAGATAGCCTTTTCTGCGATATTGCTCAAAAAGTTCCACATAGTGGCCTTTACGGTTTTTTATAATGGGAGCGAGAAGATAGATTTTTCGTCCATTGAATCGTTCGTAAATGAGTTGTACGATTTTTTCGGTGGTGTATTTCACCATTTTCTCGCCAGTTTCGTACGAAAATGCTTCGCCAATGCGTGCATAGAGCAGACGGAGAAAGTCGTATATTTCGGTAATGGTGCCGACTGTTGAGCGAGGATTTTTATTGACTGTTTTTTGTTCAATCGAAATTACTGGACTTAACCCTGTGATTTTATCAACATCGGGTCGTTCCATTGTTCCCAAAAACTGGCGGGCGTATGCCGAAAATGTTTCGATATAGCGTCGTTGCCCTTCAGCATAAATTGTGTCGAACGCAAGCGATGATTTTCCACTGCCGCTCAACCCCGTGATGACGGTAAGCGTGTCGCGTGGAATTGAAACGTTCACGTTTTTCAGATTGTGCTCACGTGCACCTTCAATGTTTACATTGGTATTGAAAAGAGTGGCATCTTTCATTATCGTAATCTTTCTTCGTCTTCAACCAATACGATTTTGTATTGAATGCTGTCCTTATTTGTTAGTTTTTTGTCGCGTAACCATGGATTTAATGTTTTGAGCATCTTGTAGTTAGAACCTTGATTACGTGCAAATTCCGCTAAATTTGTAATTGAAGTGTCAACTGTAACAATCTTTTGTTTAACGGTTTTATATGGTTTTATGTCAATGAATCCATATTGTTCCGGATTTTCCAATATGAGTTTGAATGCTAAAATGCGGAATACGTAGCGTGCGGTTTCCGAATTTGTATAAAGTTCGTAGAATGATGTTATTCCTTGAAAATCAGCTTGTTTTGCGAGTCCACCTATACCAAGGTTGTACGAGGCGGCTGCCATTGTCCAGTTTCCAAATTTTTTGTAGGCGTTTTGGAAATATTTGCAGGCTACTTCCGTTGATTTTTCCAAATCGTAACGTTGGTCAACTTCGTCGTTCACTTGTAATTTGTACAATTTTGCGGTTGATTCTATTATTTGCCAAAAACCTGCAGCTCCTTTGGGTGAAATATTTACCCGCAAACCACTTTCTGCAACGGCAAGATACCGAAAATCCTCAGGTATGTTGTTTGCTTTCAGCACACTGTCGATTATAGGAAAATAGCGATGCTTGTATTTGAGAATCATTGTCGTTTGCGATTGATAAAATGTGTTTACAAGTAGCTCTCGTTCAAGGCTTTCATATACATCGTATAGTTCCAAGGGTACTCGTTCGCCAAATAGCGTTACTTTGTCGGGGATGTAGATTTGCCGCGAAACCACAAACGTACTGTCTTGTTGGCTGTTGTTGGTTGAGCAGTCGGTGGTTGCCGCCGTTGTGAAAACGAGCAGGGAAATGATGCCTAAAATTATGCAGATATACGTGGTTTTCTGTTTATCCATGTTTGTAAAGCAGGTTGTTTTTCTTTCTGATAATAAGATTTGTCACATAAGCAATCCCGAAAACAATACAAAATAGAGCAGTAAGTATAATTGCTTCTGTGTGAGAGAGTTTTCCGTTCCCAGTTGTGATGAAATACACGGCGGCGAAACAGCCAGCCGCGTTGATGAAGTCGAGTAGGAGAACTGTTTTCGGAATTGAAAGACCTTTGTACACCAAACAGTGTGTGGTGTGGTATCTGTCGCCGACAAACGGAGAGCGTCCGCCCAAAAATCTATTGATAGCCACTGTGGTTGTGTCAATTAGCGGGACAATGAACATCATGCAGATGAATATGAGCTGTGCATAGTTGAATCCCAAAATTGTATCGCTGGAATTCCATACGTATGTAATGCTAAAATAGGCGAGAAGCACGCCCAATAATTGACTGCCGTTGTCGCCCATATACATTTTTGCGGGATGCCAATTCCAAATGAGGAACGCCACAAGGCTCGCTGTGATAGCAAATATAATTTCTGTGTCGAATCCGCTTGAAAGCGTGGCAAGTCCAATAAAAATGATGGTGGAAATTGATGCTGTTATGCCGTCCATATTATCGAGCATGTTGATGCTGTTCATTAGACCGACTACCCAAAATACTGTGAGAGAATAGTTTAGAAAAATATTGTCGGACGTGCGGATATGTGTGTCGTTTGCTATGAAGATGATGGCACATAGTATTTGAAATACCAATTTAAATAGTGGAGAAAAGTTTTTTACATCGTCGATGTAACCCATTGTAAATGCCAACGTGCAACAGATAAGCAGGGTGTAGGAGGGCAATTCCCCTTCGTTCAAGCCTTTAACAGTGCAGTAAATATATGCAAGCACAATGCAGATGAAAAAAATTGTGCCTCCGATAATTGGTTTTGTTTGTGAAGCAAATCGTTCGCCTGTGTTGTTTTTCTTTTGAGGAAGATTAAATCCCCGTTTGAGAAGAATATGATAGCCAACAACGCAGAGCCCAACTATTACCGCAAAATAAATTGTTTGGCTAACTATTTCTGTGATGAGCATGTTCATGTTTTTTTCTAAACTTACTTAAAAAAGTATCCTTTTTTTTGCTCTTACTTTCGTAAGAATAATATCCATAACCAAAGCCATATCCGTAGCCATATCCGCTGTATCCGTAACCATATCCGCTATAGCCGTAACCATATCTTGACGATGCAATGGAGATGCCGTTCAAAATTACCGACAAGTTATGGATGCTTTTCTGTTCATACAGATAATTTATATTGTTTATGAATACTCGTTTTGAATAATTCGCACGCGATACGTAGATTGGCAAGTCGGCACGTTGGAAACTGAAAATTGCGTCGCTTACGATACCAATCGGAGGCGTGTCGATGATTACAATGTCGTAGTTCTTTTTCAATTCTTCGAGCAAGTTGTCGAATTCCTTTGAATTTGCCAATTCGGCTGGGTTCGGCGGGGTAGGCCCCGATGGGATGATGTCGAACGTTTCGAAATCGGTTTTGATGATACAATCCTGATAGCTGTCTTTACCAATTAATATTGTACTCATACCAAATTTATTGTTCGCATTGAACGACAAATGCACTTTGGGTTTACGCAAATCGAGGTCAAGCAGAATCACTCTTTTACCGCTGAGCGCAAACACACCACCAAGGTTTATGGCAATGAATGTCTTTCCTTCACCCGAAATTGTTGACGTAACAGCTATGATTTTACTGTCTTCTTTATTCGGATGTAAAAATTCCAAATTCGAACGAAGTGTTCTAAATGCTTCAGTAATAACCGAATCGGGTTTGTTTTCCACCACAAAACGGTGAACTTTGTCTGACGATGCCGAAATTGGAATCACACCGGAAATTGGGGTGTTGGTGTATTTTGTGATATCGTTGATTGATGTTATTTGGTTGAACAGCAAGTAGCATATTATGGTAATCATAAAAATGACGAGGATGCAACTTACTGAGCCAATGAATATTACGTGTGAAGCGATTGGGGAAATCGGAACTTCGGGGGTTGTAGATTTTTGCAGAATCAGGTTGTTGGTTACGTAACCTGCTTTGGAAATCAAATATTCGGCGCGTTTTTCCACCAATTGATTATAGAAGTTTTGGTGCACATCGTGGATTCGGCGCAGTTTTGTGAGTTCTGTTTCGTTGAATGTCGTATTGCTTGTCTGCGACAGCTTTTCGAGCGTTTTTATGTCGTTTTGCAGTTTTTTGTTTGTTATGTCAATTATGTCGGCGAGATGTTTTTTCTGCTCGTCTATTTGTTGGTCAATCACTTTGATTTTATGATTGTCGGGCGTAAGTGTCATCAGCAGTTGTTCTTTTTGTTTTTGCAATTGCTGAATGCCATTCAAGAAGTTAAGAATCATCGATTCCGACGATGTGCCCGAAAGGGTGGAGATTGCGCTCATAATATCAAAGTCCTCACCGATTTCAATTTGGCGGTTCACCCGGTTGAGTGTTTTTATTTGCGATTGGTATTTTTCAATCTCCTGCGACGGCGATTTCATTGAAGGGTTATTGTCGAAAATATTTCCGACAATTTTGTTGTCTTTTTTGAATTGCTCCAATTGTTGTTCCGACTCGGTTAATTGATTGTAAACCGTTTCCAACTGGTCGTTGATGAATTGTAGGATTTTTTCAGCTCGTTCCTGTTTCTTTTCCACATTGTATGCAAGGAAATTTTCGCAAATCGTGTTTACAATTTCCGATGCTTTTTGCGCATTTCCACTGGAATATTTCACTTGGATTGTGTTTGCCGCCGAACTCAAAATTGAAACATCAAGTTTTGCGAATTGCGTTGCAAATGCAGAATTGTCGTCGTAGTTTATGAAATAATATTTTGCCGTTTTTTGCGAAATGAACGATTCGGTGGAGATTATGTTTACATAAATGCTGCAACCATTGATGTCGGTCCACTCGTTTCGTTTTATTTCTGTTGTATATATTTTGTCTTTACTGAGCTCGTAACTAATTGTCACCAAATCGGTTTCGTCGGAATAATCCACATAGATTTTTTTGTTTTGAAAGTAACTTTGTGGATTTTGGATTTCAACGAAAAATGGTGATTTTTTATATAGTTCCGAGGTCACGAACCGTCCTTCGGCAAAGTAATTCGTGTAAAGGTTCAGTTGTTGCAACGTGCGTTTCAAAAACTCCGATGAACGGATGAGTTCAATCAAGTTTGTCATTGACGACTGTCCGTATGCTTCCGTGAAATCAACGATTTGCTTGTCGCGTTCCTCGTTGTTGATTTGGATGATGGAATATGTTTCGTAGGTCGGAATTGTGTAGCGCATGTACAACTTGGAAATCACGCCAGTAGCAAGAATAAGCAGGATATACAGCCACACGTTTTTCTTTATGACAATCCAAAGTTTGCTTAAATCAAACGAATCGTTAAATGTTGGTATTTTCTTTGGTTTTGCCATAGTGTTGAATTATTTATGAAATAATGCGTAAACCATTGTGACACACGTTAGTAATGTTATATATGGCTGAATTTCCTTGATGAATTTTGCCGCATATCGTGGACGGGAATCAACGTAGATTATGTCGTTCGCCTCCAACATGAAGTTTGCTTTTCTGAATTCCTCCAAATTCCGTATGTTGAAGTTATATACTTCTGGATTTTTATTGTTGCCTCTAATTAGTTTTATTTTGTATGATTTACTACTTTCTGTTAAACCGCCAGCATCAGCAAATGCTTCGAGTAGCGACAAACCGCCTTCGGGAATTGTGATTTTTTTCCCAACAGTGCCTTCGTCGTAAAACAAAATCACATTACGGTTGGTTACAGTGATTTTTACAAACGGGGCTTGGTAATATTTTGCAAGTTCTTGTTCCAAAAGCATTTCGGCGGAATCTTTTTGCATACCGCCCAATTTGATTTCACCTACAGTCGGAATTTTCACTATGCTGTCCTGACGAATCATATAGGTGATTGCATTGCCGCTTTGACGGTTATATTGATAATTTCTGCTTTCGGTTGATTCCGTTTCTAAAAGTAAATAACCGTTGTTTGTTGCCATTATAACTTCCAGTTGGTCAAATGGTTGCAGAACAGTTACACGGGGAGTCTCCGCAAAATTTGCGTATTTAAAGTTTTTCTCTGTTTGAAACATTACGGTTGGACGGAGTATCTTACAGGAACTCAACGAGATGCAGGCGATACATGCCAAAAATATAAGAATTCGTCTCATGTACAAATGCTATTTTTGCAAATATAGCACTTTATTTAGTATGTACGTGCTTTTTGTACACTTTTTCCATATCACTGCACAAGCGTTCGTAACTGAATTTCCACGATGAAAACGTTTTGCATTTTTCGCCCATTTTTGTTCGGAGTGCATCATCGGAAATTACTTTGTGCAATTTTTCTGAAAAATCATCCACCGTTTGTTCTGATAAAAGTGCGGTTTCACCTTCGCATACAATGTCGCGAATGCCGCCCACGTTGGTCGAAACGATTGGCTTTCCCGCCGCTTGGGCTTCTATAATGCTCACAGGCGTTCCTTCGTTGTGCGAGGTGAGCGCCACAATGTCCAATCCTGCGTATGCGCGGTCAACATCTTTTATCCACGAGGTGAATGTTACAAGTCGGTCGAATGTTGAATCTTTTTCGTTGTTGAATGGAATGTTTTTGTCGGTGCAATACTGTTGCAGTTCTTTTTTCAGTTCCCCGTCGCCAATTATAAACGCGCGAATTGGTGTGTTGGGCGACAGTTTTTTGCATTGTACTATTGCATCTATAAATAATTGGTGGTTTTTCACTGTGGCCAATCGTCCAACAATGCCGATTGCAATTTCGTTGTCGGCTATTGAATATTGTGTGCGGAATTGTTTTCGTTTTTCATCGCTGTTTTCCGAAAATCTCCGTAGGTCAAAACCTAAAGGAACGACTTCAATTTTCGCAGGATTACATATTTTATATATGGTTCCGAGTTCGTGTTTTTGTATGTCGCTGATTGCGATGATTGCGGTTGTGTGGCGTGCCAAAAATCGTTCAAGCACAATGAAAAATGTTGTTTTTGCCTTGCCGAAATACGAATGGAAAATGTGTCCGTGAAATGTATGGAATATATACGGCACATGGCAATACATCGCTGCCAATCGGCCAATCATCCCAGCTTTCGAAGCGTGTGTGTGAACAATGTCAGGGCGCTCTTCGCGGATGATTTCCACAACTTTCCGAAATGCCTTGAAGTCACGTCCAATGCTGATTCCACGTTTTATTTCGGGAATTACTTGGTAGGGTATGTCGAGCTCTTGCAAAATGTATTCCGAACTTGCTTCTGAATCTTCTTTCTCACCGCCGATGAGTGTCGTTTGATATTCATCGGAAATGTATTTCGTGAGATAGGCAACGTTGTACGTGGGGCCGCCAACGTTGAAACGGTTTAATATGCGAAGTATTTTTGTCATCCGTTGAAAAACGTGGCAAAAATATTATTTTTGATGAATAACGGAACGTTTGCTTTGGGATTTTTTACCGATAGTTATGGTGCAGTTGTTCCGATAGCACGTTGATGCACTGGTTTAACGAGACGATGATGTTCAGGTTGTTCGCGTCATGAAATTTTCCGAGCTGCTCTTTTTTTAGCTCGTAACGTCGTTTTATGTATTCCAGAATGGTTTCCTTCAGCACAATTGCCAGCTGTTCGTTTTCACGCTGTTGTTCTTCTTCAATTTTGTCTTCTACTTTTTTGTCTTTGTCTTTGTCCCAATATTGCACGTCAATCTGGCGTTCGTCGCTTAAAATATCCGCAACGCGTTCTGTATCAACGAAATCGCGGAGATAATCGACGATTTTTTCTTGCTTTTCTTCGTAATTAGCATAATATTCGTCGAAAATTTTCCGTAAGGAATCGTTCAACAATAAAAACGTTTCGTCTTCGCTCAGGTTTTGGTTCAATTCTTTATAAATGTAGTCTTTCACCAAGCCAGTGAACGAATTGTTCGCATAGGGATATTCTTTTTTCTTGCCGTCCGCGTCCTTGTTGGTCTGCTGCCAAAAATATTTATTTATTTCATAGAACGAATCTGCCTCTTCAATATATATCGTTTTTCCTCCGTGGAGGATGAGTAACTTAATGATAGCCAGTTCGTTGGAAAATATTTTATCGACGTGTGATTTCTTTTCCGCCGTTTGGATTTGTTGTGTCTTAGGTTTTATGGCAGGATGCCCGATGATTTTGTTGACTTGGTTTGTGAACGTTATTTCGTCGATTTTTAGGATTTTACTGCATTCCTGAATGAAAACCGAGCGTTTCACGGGGTCGGGGATTTTTGCCGTGGTTGCAGCTATGGAGTTGATGAATTCGGCACGTTTGATTGGATCGTCTTTCGCCTCGTCAACAGCCAGTCGTGTTCTGAATGTGAGAAAATCTGTCTTGTTTTTTTCTATATATTGTGCAATTTCCTCTGAAGAATGTTTTTTTGCGAATGAATCGGGGTCGTCGCCGTCGGGGAGCAACAGAACCCGTACGTTCATGTCTTTTTCCAGAATCATGTCAATTCCTCGTGTGGCCGCTTTTATACCCGCATTATCGCCGTCGTAAATCACAACAATGTTTTGGGTGAAACGTTTTATCAGGTAGATTTGTTCCGTCGTCAACGAAGTTCCCGATGAGGCAACCACATTGGTTATTCCGGCTTGGTGCATGGAAATCACGTCGGTGTATCCTTCGACCAGAATACATTCATCTTTACGCTGAATTTCGCTTTTTGCGAACGAAATACCATAGAGTGTGTTACTTTTATGATATATCTCCGATTCGGGGGAGTTGATGTATTTCGCACCGCCTTGCACGTGCTCGTTGGCTGGTGTCATAATCCGTCCACCGAAGCCAATTACAGCTCCCGAAACCGATGTGATTGGAAACATCACACGCCCGTGGAATCGGTCGATTTTATAATTTTCGCCAACCGAAGTTAGTCCAAGTTTTTGCAAATATTCGAGTTTGTAGCCTGCTTTTTCGGCAGCGGAGGTGAAAGCGTCTTTTTTCTGGGGACTATAGCCCAAACGGAATTTTCGTATGGTTTCCTCGGTGAATCCACGTTCAGTAAAGTAGGAGAGCGCAATTGCTTTGCCTTCATCGTTTTTCCACAAACAATCTTCAAAAAATGTGGTGGCGTATTGATTCACAACCCGAAGGCTTTCGAGCTCGCTCTGTCGTTGCTTTTCTTCCTCGCTTTGCTCGGTCTCCACAATTTCAATATGGTATTTCTGACCTAAATAGCGGATTGCCTCGGGATATGAGCATTTTTCATATTCTTGAATGAACGTGATGGCATTTCCTGATTTTGAGCAACCAAAACATTTGTAGATTCCCTTTGCCGGCGACACCACAAACGACGGTGTTTTTTCATCGTGAAACGGACAGCAGCCTTTATAGTTCGCACCAGCCCGTTTAAGCGCGACGAAATCGCCCACAACCTCTTCTATGCGGGTGACACTCTGTATTTTTTCTATGGTTTCCCGTGGAATCATGTTGCAAAAAATAGTTGTGCAGATGGATTTTTACCTTATAATTTACGCTCAAGTACTTTTGCTTTCGGCTCCACATCGTGCGTAACCCACACGTTTGCTCCAATCACGGCACCTTTGCCTATGGTTATTCTTCCAAGCAATGTTGCGTTAGAGTAAATAATCACATCGTCTTCCACAATCGGGTGGCGTGGAATACCTTTGATTGGATTGCCGTTTTCGTCAAGTGGGAAGTTTTTCGCACCAAGTGTAACACCTTGATATAGTTGTACATGGTTGCCAATGATACAAGTTGCACCAATCACAACGCCCGTGCCGTGGTCGATAGTGAAATATTCGCCGATTTGGGCGGCAGGGTGGATGTCGATTCCTGTAAGGGAATGCGCCATTTCCGTTATGATACGTGGAATCAGTGGCACGTTGAGCAATAAAAGTTCATGGGCTGTGCGGTAATGCAACAGCGTTTTTATTACAGGATAACAGAAAATGATTTCTCCGAATGATTTTGCCGCAGGGTCGCCGTTGTATGCCGCCTGAATGTCAAGCGAAAGCATGTGGCGGATGTAGGGCAGACGTTTGATGAACGCCACGGCAATGTCTTCCGCCATTTTTTCGGATTCTTCCTTAGTCAAATCTTTACTGTCGAACATCAATCCACGGTGAATCTGTTGCGTGAGCATTGCAAATAGTTTGTCAACGTTCACGCCTGTGTAAAATTCAATTGTGTTTGCACAAACCACATCGCGGCCGAAATAGCCGGGGAAAATGATTTCCTGAATTGTCTCCACGATTTTTGCCAACGCGTTGACCGACGGCATTGGCACGTCGCCATTCGATTTGTGATATACCAAATTGTACGATTCTTGCGAGGAAAGTTCCTGTATTGTTTGTAAAATTTGTTTTCTGTTGTCCATTTCGTAATAACCTGTTGTAGTTATACGGCAAAGATAAAAAGTTTTATGCTTATATTTTCTATCTTTAATTTCTATTTATGAACCAAGTCCGATATATTGTTTGTTTTTATTTTGTGCCTAATAATTTTGGATTGAGCGCAGAAAACGATTCTATATACAATAAAATTGTCTTCAATCATATTTGCCATTCAACGGCTTGACGTGCTTCCCGACAGCATTCAACGTGGTATTCCATTCAAAAAGAATTTTGTTAATAAAATTTTTGGCAAGATTCTTGACAAGGGGAATTTGATATTGTAAATTTATACCATCTAAAAAATTACAGAGTTATGCTGGAATATTGTTATAAGGTATTGACGAAAATGAGTTTCGACGCAGACTTGTTTCGTAAGGAATTAAAAAAATGTCTCGGCTATTTGACTCCAGGCGATGCGGAAATCCTTCAAGATTGGGCTATCGCTAATTACAAAGATTTAGTGGCCGCTTGACAATTAAAGGGAGTTCGAGGTAACTCCCTTTTTTTTGCTTAAAATTTTGTTCTTCAATGGCTTTGTATGTAAATAATCTGTACTTTTGCTAACAAATTGAGTGATTGTGAGAAAAAAAGTATTTCTATTTTATTTTTTATTCAGTTCTATACTTGTTTCCGCGTCCGAAGGACTGTGGATTCCAATGTTGGTTGAACAACAAATTCTGCCTGATATGCAGGCGCAGGGTTGTAAACTTACCGCCGAACAGATTTATAGTGCCGAAAAGGCGTGTCTGACCAATGCCGTGGTGCAAATCGGCAACGGTTGCACGGGTAGTTTCGTGTCGGGCGAGGGATTGGTGCTTACAAACTACCATTGCGTTGAGTCTCATATATCTAAAGCATGCGAAGGTGGAAAAGAGTATTTAAAAAATGGTTTCTTCGCAAAGTCAAGGGACGAGGAACTTCCAACTACTCGTCTGTCGGCAACAATGATGCTCGCAATGTTCGATGTGACCAACGTTGTGCTCGATATGAAAGGGACGGGTTTGTCGATGGAGCAGATTACCGATTCCATTACGAAGGATTCCACCCAGGAATTTCAATTTTCGATTGAGGAGTTTTTTGCTGGAAACCAGTATTTTATGTTTAAGACGAAAAGCTACACCGATGTTCGTCTTGTTGCGTTTATGCCTGCCGACATTGCCCAGTTTGGAGGCAACGCCGACAATTGGAGTTGGCCTCGCAGCAGTGCCGATTTCGCCTTGCTTCGCGTATATGAAAACAATGAACCGGTTCAACCACGAAAATCGTTGGAAATCAATACGAAAGGTGTGAAAGAAGACGATTTTACAATGGTTATCGGGTATCCTGCCGAAACAAAAATGTACGGCTCGGAAGGGGAGTTGTCAATGATAATCAATGAGTTGAATCCTGCACAAATTGCGATGCGCGACATTCGTTTGCGCCCAATTTGCCTGTATATGGATAAGGGGGAAAAAGAATATCAGGAAGTGTATGCTCAATATTCCTCGTTGTCGAATTATTATGTAAAATGGCAGTCGGAAGGAGAGGCGTACAAGAATTCTCTTGCTGATTTGGCTCGTCGCGAAAGGGATGCAAATCTTGAGTATTGGTTGGAAAAAAATGATTCGTTAAAGGAACAATATAAAGATGCGTTTTTCTTATACGATAATTATGCAGAATCATATTATGCCGCATACAGAAAGTTGGTGGTCTGCATGGAAGGGTTGTGGCGAATGAAGACGTTATTGCCGTCGAGCATAGTCCTTTCGACGGATGGTCCAGGTATGGGTACGAGTTTCCTACGGGGGGAAAAGTTCCTTGACATTGTGAAAAAATACAATCCCGAATTGGAACGTTCGGCTTTCATGTCGATGGGGGTATTGTTGATTATGCAGGACAAGGAACATATCTCGCTGCCGTCACTACAGAATTTAAAAACTTTAGAAGATTTTGCAAAATTTGAAGACAGCGTGTTCAACAAAAGCGTGTTTACCAACTACGACCGCGCCAAGAAGTTCCAGAAAAAGATAAACAAGAAATGGAAATACACTGAAAAAGATACTACTGGTGTTATGGAAGGTATATGGGACCTTGATGTAAGGCAATATCTCAAAAATAACGATGCCTTATTTAGATTTACGCAAGACGTGTGGATTGAGTTGCAAACCCTTTATACTGAGTACGAAATGGCGAAACAAATGTTCGACAGCGTGAATTATTTACGTCAGAAGGCATTGCTTGAATACACTCACGGTGCTATGTTTCCCGATGCAAATAACACAATGCGAATAAGTTACGGCACGGTAAAATCCTATACGAAAAAAGAAAATGTAGCAGTATATGATCCCAATACCCCATATTTAAGACATGGAATGCCGAGAGATACGAAAGTAGAATCTGCTGACTCTGTTGTTCACTATCCGTATTATACCACGCCTGAGAGACTGGTAAATATGACAAAGGAAATACCTCGTGAGTACAAGGCTAACGATGATTTTCAAGTTATGCTGATGATTGAGGATGCAAGTCGAGCTGCTGAATCTATTGCGAAAATATATGAAAAAGCGTTAAATGGTGATTCGGTTGTTGTGTCACAAAATGCAAATACAGATAATTATGAACCATTTGTGCTGAATTTCATTACAACGTGTCAGACTTCGGGCGGAAATTCGGGCAGTCCTGTGCTCGACGCCAACGGCTATTTGGTCGGTCTGAACTTCGACCGAAACAAGGAAGGCACATTGAGCGACTATTATTATGATGAATCCGTGTGCAGAAACATCTGCGTTGATATCCGATACATTTTATTCTGCCTGAAACAATATGGCAAGGCAGACAATATATTGAAAGAGTTGACGATAAGGAATTGATGATAGTATCGTCTGACTTTTTTACTTATACGAATGCATTCCGCCAAGCAAGTTGTTCACTCCGAAATATGTCATCAAAACGGTGAGAAAGGCAATGAGCACAAAAACGTGGAAGAATACGTTTTTGTTGAACTTTGGAACGGATTCCGTGTGGAATGCGGCGGCATAAACCAAAAATGTAATCAACGCCCACGTTTCTTTCGGGTCCCACGACCAGTAAGTTCCCCACGAAATGTTTGCCCACACGGCACCAATAAATATTCCTATTCCCATTAAAAACGTTGCGGGATAGAGCATCAATTTACTCAAAACAGTGAGTGTTTCTATGGTTTCGGCATGACTATCTTTGTCTTTTGCGTGGAGAAGCAATGCTATACATCCGTTCAAGGTAATGAATCCGTACAACGCATACGCCATCATCAGCACGGAGACGTGAATACTTAATATGGGGGAATGCAAAACGGGCATCATTGGCGTGATTTGTGGATTTTTCTGTCCAAGCCAAGCCACCAACAAAATAAATCCAGAAAGCAGAAATCCGAACGGAACTATAAATGCCGATTTATTGCGTAGCAAAACCGCCACAAACAAGACGCACCATGCCACAAACATCATTGTTTCGTAGCCATTGCTCATCGGAATCCTGCCGCTGATGTAACCATGCAGAAAAACACCAATTGTATGGAATAGTAATGCGCATAGTATCAGGATTTTAAGCAGTAATTCCATGTTTGATTTTCGAGTGAAATTATTGCGAACGATTTGGTTGAGCAGCCAAAAGAGCGACAAAAATCCTATCGTGAGGTTTACCATAAAAAGGATTTTGGTGAACGGAACTTTGTTGTAGAATAATTCAGCTTGTATCTTCGTGTTGCTCAACGGTTTAATGGAACCATCGTCGGGCAGTTGACGAATTAAAGTTCCTTGTTGCAACATTGTTATCAATGCAATTTTTTCGTCCGCTTCAACCACGGCTTTCCGCAACGGTGAACGGCTTTCAGTTTGCACCGACTGCCAAAGCTCACGAAGTTTATATTGGTTTTGTTCGTCAAAAAAGTCGGTGTATTTAGCGAATTTTCCTTGTATGCCGAGGTAAGACTGCAATTCTTCATTTTTCACAAGAATCATTGGTTCGTTTTTCCACGTGTTGGGGAAGAGCAACCAACTTCCTACAACTTGTTCTGCCGTCAGACCTTTGTAGCTTGGCTTGCCATACAATTTCAACGTAAAATCACGTGCCAGCGTATTGAACGGCACAATTCTGTCGTGGTACAGCACTTGCATCGACGAAGCCGAATCGGCGTACACCTTTTCCCATATCGGTTTGGTCGTTACCATTTCCTGTGCCGAGATAGGTTTTCCGCATAAAGATATGAAAATCAGCAAGAAACAAAATGTTGTCTTTTGTAAAGCAGGATGTTTCAGCAATTTTCGGAAGCCACTTTTTTTAGAAAACATCAAAAAAATCATCGAGAGCGCCATTAACAAATATCCCGTGTAAGTGACACCAATGCCAATCGGGTCGTGGTTTATGCTGAGCCACGTACCGGCAAGATTTTCGTCGTATGAAGTCTGATAAAACCGATAGCCTTTGTGCGAAAGCACGTTGTTCATAGAAATATTTCCGTTGGTTTGCGTGCTGTCGGCATCGTGTACAACAACCGAACTCACATAATCGGCAGGGGCGGTTGTCCCGGGATAATAAGAAATGGTAAATTGTTGTAATTCAATAGAAAACGGTAATTCCGCACGCACAGTGTCATTTTTCAAAAAGAAACGTTGGGATTCACCTTTATTTATGTGCATAATTCCCCGTTCGCCGAACGTCCACGTGATTCCTGCGCCAATTAGCATAACCACGAACGAGATATGGAGCAAGAATGTTGCTGGTTTTTGCCATAATTTTCGGCGGAACACATACAATAATCCAACAACGCCTAATATTGTCCAACATGCAAAGAACCACGGTGATTCGTAGCAAAAATCTTTTACAAACGGTGTTCCCAAACGAGCTTCGATAAATGTTGCCACAGCCAAAGCCGTGATTATGAATAGATAGAGCGAAATTAGAAATCGTTTCATAATTATGTAATCAGCTACGCACAAATATACATATTCAATTTGTACACAAAATTTTTGATGTAAAGGAAATCAAATTTTTGAGTCTGTAAATCATTAAAAATGGGGATTTTGTTTTTGATGTAAGAAAAAATCAATGGTTTAGATGATGAGTCAACAATATTTTAAAATCGGTTAATATCTTTTTGAAAAATTATAAAAAAGAATAGACGAAATCCGTTCATAATTAAAGATAATTTTGCACTTTTGTGGGCGAAAAATTTTTAATATCAAGATGAAAAAACATAATTTCAATGCAGGACCGTCCATATTGCCTCGCGAGGTGATTGAAGACACTGCCAAGGCAGTTTTGGACTTCGAAAACGATGGACTTTCAATTTTAGAGATCAGCCATAGAGCTAAGAACTTTCAACCAGTAGTTGACGAGGCTGTCTCCTTGTTCAAAGAATTGTTGGACATTCCTGAAGGATACTCCGTTATATTCCTCGGTGGAGGTGCAAGTTTGGAATTCTGTATGATTCCTTACAACTTCTTGGAAAAGAAAGCTGCGTATTTGAATACGGGCGTTTGGGCTAAAAAAGCCATGAAGGAAGCTAAACTTTTCGGTGA
>DFGI01000080.1:227-102401 GCA_002371705.1 Bacteroidales bacterium UBA3754 | reverse complement strand
GGGTCCGTCAGGGAAACTGGCGGACCCTTTTTTTATGCCCGCCCGGAAGGCTCCGCAATCCACAATCCACAATGTACAATGCATAATTCATAATACCTGACAAAAATTATGTGTTACACATTAAAATAATTGCAGTTGGTAAAACTCTAAATTCTCGTATCTTTGTGATGAAATATCTGAAAAATGAACGCTCCAAAGATTATTGCGGAAATAGGATATAACCACAAAGGTGATATGGACATCGCACGGAAAATGATTTACACCGCGGCGACGTATTGCAATGTTGATGGCGTGAAGTTTCAAAAACGAAATGTAAAAGAACTTCTTTCAGAGGACGAATACAACGCTCCGCATCCTGAACCATATAATTCTTACGGAAAAACTTACGGAGAACATCGAGAATTTTTGGAATTAGATGCAGACCAACATCGACAATTGATGGCGTGGTGCAACGAATATGGTGTGGAATATTCAACTTCGGTATGGGATGTGACTTCGGCACAAGAAATTTGTGCGTTGCATCCCAAGCTAATAAAAGTTCCTTCTGCGTGCAATCTCAACAAGGCTTTGCTTGAATTTTTGTGCGATAACTTTGACGGAGAAATCCACTTGTCGCTTGGTATGACAAACAAAGACGAAGAAGAACGCATCCTTCAGTTTTTTGAATCAAAAAAACGCAATAAAGACTTGGTGATATATGCCTGTACATCGGGTTATCCGGTCCCATTCAACGATGTGTGTCTGTTGGAATTGACGCGTTTCCGAAAGGAATATTCCGAGCGTGTGAAATCCATTGGATTTTCTGGTCATCATCTCGGCATTGCTGTTGATTCTGCTGCGGTTGCTCTTGGCGCGGAATGGATTGAACGCCATTTTACGTTGGATAGAACATGGAAAGGCACCGACCACGCTGCTTCGCTGGAACCTGACGGACTGCGGAAACTTGCCCGTGATTGTCGGGCAGTCGCTACTGCGTTGTCATACAAGCAGAAAGATATTCTCGATATTGAATTAGTTCAACGTGATAAATTGAAAAAGAATCAAATAAAATGGTAATAGCATTTATCCCTGTCCGTGGAGGAAGCAAGTCGATTCCTTTGAAAAACATAAAACCGTTTTGCGGTAAACCGCTTGTGTGTTGGAACATTGAGGCGTTGGAACGGTGCGATGCTGTTGATCAAATAATTGTTGCAACCGATTCTGATGCGATAGCCGATGTGGTTGCTACGCGGCATTACGCGAAGACGAACATTTACCGCCGTTCCGCCGAAAACGCCAGCGACACCGCCAGTACCGAAAGCGTGATACTGGAATATATTTCTTACGCTCATCTGTCTGAAAATGATACGTTTATGCTGGTTCAGGCAACTTCGCCGCTTACGCAAACCCTTCATTTTTCGGAAGCTCTGAACATGTACGGTGAAGGACAGTTTGACTCAATCCTGACGTGTGTTCGCAATTACAGGTTCTTTTGGAATGCCGATGGAACATCAATGAATTATGATTATCGAAATCGCCCTCGCCGCCAGAATTTCGAAGGAATGTTGATGGAAAATGGAGCGTTCTACATCAATTCAGTGAAAAACATTCTTGCGTCGAAGAACCGTTTGTCGGGAAAAATTGGCATTTATGAAATGCCGGAATATACCGCCACAGAAATTGACGAACCTGACGATTGGTTTATTCTTGAAAAATTGATGTATAAGTATGTGTTGCGGATGCAAAGCGACACATCTGCTATCAAATTGTTTATGACCGATGTTGACGGCACGCTGACCGATGCTGGCATGTATTATAGCGAAAACGGCGATGAATTAAAGAAATTCAACACCCGCGACGGTATGGGCTTGCAGTTGTTGCAGAGAAAGGGCGTGAAAGTGGGAATTGTCACCAGCGAGAACACGAAAATGGTGGAACGACGTGCCGCAAAGTTGAAGGTTGACTTTTTAAGCCAAGGGAAACGTGATGGTGGAAAATTGGCTGCGGTACAGGAAATATGCAACCAAATGGGCATCACGTTGCAAAACGTTGCGTATATCGGCGACGATGTGAACTGCAAAGATTTGCTTATGTCGGTTGGATTTGCGGCTTGCCCAGCCGCTGCTATGGACGAAATCAAAGCTATTCCACATATACAAATTCTTACGAAAAAAGGTGGAGAAGGCTGTGTCCGCGAATGGATAGAGCAAATAATGAAAAACTTATAGTTTGTGATTTAGCCCGTTAATTTTCCAACACGAAAATTCCATTTGGTCGGCAGGAACCGTTTGGTTGCGTTACACCTTTCCATTGTGTGCCGTCTTCGAATGTGGCAGTGATTTTCCACATATATTTTCCACGGGGAAGCGATGCACCACGGAATTTTCCGTCCCAACCGCTTGCTGGCTTGCCATCGGAAAGCTCGGTTGATTCCCATATTTTTTCGTTACGGGCGTTATAGATTTCCATACGATAGCTTTGCAAATTCGCATTCGTGAGTGGCATAAAATAGTTGCCGTTAGCAGGATTGAATTTCGACGGAACAGCAAGGAAATTCTTGTTGAAGTCGATTTCCTTTTGGATTTTGCTCACACAACCATTTTTGTCGGTCACCATAAGCGATGCGAATGAACTTCCCGTACCTGACGCTTCGTGTGTCACAACAGGCTCGTTGTATTCCACGCCTTCAATAGACCACTCGTAGCTGTAGCCTTTCCGTTGCGTTTCGGTGAACGCAAATTCATATTGATTTTCGCCAAGTGGATAATACTCAAAGTCGATTTTTGGCTGTGGATAAATCACGATGCCAACTGTTGCGTATGATTTACAGCCAGTTACGTTGTTGATTTTTGTAACGGAAAGCGTGTCTTTTCCGCTCTTTGTCCAATCTACGTTGATGTATTTGTTACCAATCAAATCAATTGCATTTTGTTGCGCCTCCCACAAGTATGAAATTTCCTTGTTGATGGTTTCGTCAACATAATACAATTGTTTTTCCATTCCTTGGCAAACTTTTGTCTTTCCTTTGATGTTAGGCACGGCCACGCCTTCCACGTCCACATTGTAGTTGAGCGTGTTTTTCTCATCATTGATTTTTACCACCACGCTCAATGTCTGCTGACCAGCTTCTTGCCAAATCAGTGAAATATTGTGTCCTGCGGCGGAATTTTTCTTTGCCGATTTTGGCAAAATCCAGTTTACTTCGGCGTGCTCGTTCAAGCCTTCCACGCCATAAACCGATGGAATATCCTTGCAAATTGAGTTTCTACCCGTTATTTTTACAAACGACCAGTCAACAAGGCGTTCCGAATCATTTTTCTTTCTATTTTTTGGATTGTCGGCGGTTTCGCTGAAACTGTTCGCATTCACGGCAACCACAGTCATTGCGTTTGTGCTGTTGTTTTCAGCGGATTGTGCCGAACGTTCTGTTGATGTGGACGAAAGAACATCGTTCGTGTTTTCCACAGAATTGTCAGCCAATGAAATGTTGTTTTCCGTGCGTTCAGTGATTTGCTCGGTGGTTTCGGCAAGCTGTGCGTCGGAAACGGATGTGGATTCAGAATCTTTTTGGAAGAAATTGAATGCCGTGAAGCTCAGGATTGCTGTTACGAGAGTAGCATAATATACGTTGAATGTGTTGAACTTGAACGTGAGGAACGAGCGCCAAGCGAGCGTGGATGCAATTTTCTGCCAAACCGAAGCGGCAGGTTCCACAGCGGCGTTTTTGAACGCAGTTTGGTACAACCCCTCAATGTCCCGTTTGTTGATGTTGGACTCCAGCTTAGCCCAAATGTCATCGGCTGGAGCTACCTCGGCGTTCTCGAAACGGTCTCGGAATAATTGTTCTATGTCGTTCTCGTTATTCAACATTGGAGTTCTTTTCTTTTGCTAAATCCTCTAACTTTACTTGAATCATTTTTTTCGCCCGATGATATTGGGTCTTTACTGTTGAAACTTCAATGTTAAGCATATCCGAAATTTCTTTGTGTTTGTACCCTTCAATTGCGAACATATTGAACACTATTCTGTATGTGTCTGGAAGTGTTTGTATTACGTTCATCAATTCCTCGCTTGAAAACTCTGAGTCTGAAAATTCAAAATCCTTTACTTCTGTTTCGTTTATTTCTTCTATATTTTTTTGTTCGTTATACTTTTTGTTTTTGTAATAATGTGTTATCGCAGTGTTTGTCATCACTCTTCTAATCCATCCTTCAAACGAATGTTCTCGGGAAAACTGGTCTATTTTAGTGAAGACTTTTAGAAATCCGTCCTGCAAGATGTCGGATGCATCGTCCCTATCTTTCGCGTAACGCAAACAAACCGCAAACATCCGCGATGCATACTTGTCATATAGGGCTTTCTGCATTTTCCTATCATTGCGCAAACATCCTTCTATAATTTCATCTTCGGTAAACATTATTCCTAATTCAATTACAAGACTTGACGAAAATTAAAATGGTTACAACCTTTTGTAAAAAAGATTTTCAAAGATAGAAAAATTTCCGTAAAAATAATAGCTCTTGAATAAATGTACAATGCACAATTCACAATGTACAATTGAAATGGGTCTCGTCGGATTATGTTTCAGTTTTGTTATTTCTGCTAAATTTTGGTATCTTTGGCAAATTAATTTATTGAAAATGAAACTACATTCTATACGTGCAGCTGTGTTGTTCCTTGTGTGTGCCGTTTGTTTCGGTTGCCAAAAAAAGGAACAGTTATACTATACAACGCTTGGTACTACTCCTGAAAAAATTGACATTACTGATATTTCGCGCATCAACGATTCCACGTTTTATGTGATTGGTATTGACAAGGAAGATCATACCTATGTGTATTTGTGCCGTTCGAAAAATCAAAATTCATGGTCGTTTTCAAAACGTTACAAATCGCTTGACAGATATAGATGCATCGTGTTCGATGACAAAGGAACCACGTGGTGGTGCGGCGACAAAATGTTTTTGAGCAAAAGTTTCGACACATTGAAAACAAGCCAACGCCATTCAAAATTCACATATTGGAACGAGTGGCCGTCGGAGAAGACAAACTTACGGGAATTGTACGTGAAAGAAGGTCGCCCGTATTATATGATTGGTACCGACGATTTGTTGTCGGGAAGTTTCTATACGTATGCCAATAGCGACACTGTATATTCCAGTGCTAAAAAGCATTTTGGTCTGAACGATATGGTTGTGTGCGGCGATGATGTGTATGTCGCTGGTTATGGCTCAATCTTTCGGGTGTCGGGCGGTGCAGAAACGCTCGAAGATATTGGTGGAGAGAATTTTACGCATATCTGCGTGGGCGGTTCGTATTTGTTTGCCTGCACATATTCGGGAAAAATTTTCCGCTCGGAAATTGGTAGCAATAGTTGGGAAAAAATCACTTCGTTGGGAAAAAATCTGTTGTTTATAGAAGCAAATTCAAAAGGCGATGTGGTTGCCGCTGGCGGTTCCCGCGAAATACTTGTCTCCACCAACTATGGAACCGATTGGTATGAGGAAAAGTATTCCGACGGCAATAAAATTTCGTGTATGAAGCAATATGGCGACGATTTTTATATCGGAACGGAAAAGGGCATAGTGGTGAAAATCACCCACAATCAATTACAGATTAACGCAAAATAAATGAACTTACTGAAGATATTGATTGCCTCGGCAATTCTCGTCATGGCGGGTTTTGTGGGCTTTGCACAAACACTTGTCATCAACGAGGTTGTTGCGAAAAATGCCGAGTCGTACGTAAATAAAAATGAGAAAACCCCCGATTGGATAGAACTGAAAAATGTTTCGTCGGCGGCTATTGATTTGTCGGAATACAGCTTGGCGACAACTAAAACTCTAAATTCTCCTATACCTCTGCCAGCCAAAACATTGCAGTCGAATGGATATTTCCTTTATGAGGCGACATCCAATACTAATAATGTAATGCAATGGGCAACCGTGGTTGATTATGGAACGGAATTCTCGTATATCGTGCCGCAGGAAAATATGTCTGGCTGGATTTCGTCCTCGTTCAACGATTCTGGTTGGCAAAAAGGCAAATCGCCAATTGGATATGGAGAACCTGATATTGTTACAAATACCGACAAAGTCATCTCGGTGTTCCTTAGGAAACATTTTTCGGCATCGCACATCGATGAGATTTCGCAGTTGTTTCTGCACATGGACTGTGATGATGGTTTTATAGCATATTTGAACGGTGTGGAAGTAGCTCGTTCGAATATGAATTCCGCAAATTTCGATGCGTTTGCCACAACATACGCCGATGGCGTAATCAGGTTCGGCGAGATTCCTCCAGCTTACGACATCACAAATGCAATCAAGTATCTAAATGACGGCGATAATGTGCTTTGCATACAATTCCACAATTGCAGTGAATCATCAAGCGATTTGATAGCAATCCCGTTGCTTACAATTGGTTATTCATCGTATGTTGCCGATGTCCCTGCAATTTCTTCCTATTTGAGTCTGCCGAGTGGAAAATCGTTTTCGTTGGACGCTTCGTCGGAAACGGTGTATTTGTTGAAAGGCACAAAAATCATCGACAGCATCGCGTGGAAAAATCTGCCCGTTGATGTGTCGATTGGACGGGCTCGAAACGACATTTCCGAAATATGCTATTTTGAGAAAACCACGCCAGGAACTGCTAACAATGCGGAATCATTTACTGCCAAGACTTTGGATAAACCAAAATTTGAAATTCCCGCCGGCGTGTATCAAAAGAAATTTATGCTCCACGTGTATTCGTCCGACACAAAAGCGGAACTTCACTATACCACCGACGGCTCCATTCCAACAAAGGAATCACCTCGATTGACCGAGGCAATTGAAATTCGAAAAAATACAAACTTGCGTGTCCGTGCGTTTAGAGTTGGCTATCTGCCCAGCGAGGTCGCAACGGCTTCGTATATATTTTCTGTAAAAAGGAAATTTCCAATAGCGTCAATTACTGTTGTTCACGAAGATTTTTGGGACTACAACACAGGCATTTATGCCACGGGTCCAAATGCAAGCAAGGATGAACCATACTTTGGCGCGAACTTTTGGCAAGATTGGGAAAAACCTGTCCATCTTGATTATTTCGACGAAAGCGGTGCGTGTGTGGTTTCTCAGGATTTGGGCTGCAAGATTGGTGGCAACTGGAGCCGCGCCCATCCTCAAAAAACGCTGAAATTGTATGCCCGTGATAAATATGGTAAAAGCGAGATTGAATACCAGTTTTTCAAAGACAAACCAATCTCGTCGTTCCATATGATTATGCTCCGTAATAGTGGTAACGACTTCAATAACACGCAAATGCGAGATGGAATGATTTCCGAACTTGCCAAAAATATGGACATTGACAGGGAGGCCTATCAGCCTGCGATTGTCTATATAAACGGCAAATATTATGGAATACAGAACGTCCGCGAAAAGCAAAACAAGCACTATGTGGCCGAAAACTATGGCTACGATAAGTCTGACATTGATGTGATGAAAAATGGCTATGAACTTACCGACGGTTTTGCCGATGATTATTGGGAAATGCGTAATTTTATAGAAAATAATGATATGTCGCTGTCGGCTAATTATGAAAAAGCCAAGAAACTTCTCGACATTCCAAGCTACATTGATTATTATATACTTGAAACATACATAGTTAACGGAGATTGGCCTGGAAACAATTATGCTTGTTGGCATTCTCGTTCGGGTGATACGCCGTGGCGGTATTTGTTGTTTGATTGTGATTTCGGTTTCGGAATATGGGATCTTGAGCAAAAATTGATTGGATTTTGGAACGAAGAAGAAAAAAGAATTCAAACAATGTTTGAATGGTGTTTGTCCGACAACTCATCAAATTATGCCCACGATACTGAAACAACGGCAATGTTGCGTAGTCTGATGAAAAATTCGGAATTTCGCCGCGATTATATGAATGTTACTGCTGACAGGCTGAATACTACATTCTCTCCTGCAAATGTGACCAAGGTAATTGATTCCGTGTATGCGCTGATTTCGAGCGAAATGCCCAAACATATTGAACGATGGGGTTATAATTGGCAAGATGACAATCTTTCGAAAATGCGGGAATTTGGCGAGCGACGAGGGGCAATTATGCGGCAGCAAACTGAAGACTTCTTTGCTACAAACGGCAGTTATAACCTTACGTTGAATGTTTCGGAAAACGGTGCTGGAAAAATCCACCTGAACACCATAGATGTGAAGGAGTTTCCGTGGTCAGGACAATATTTCAAAAATAATATGATTTTCTTAACGGCGATTCCAAATCCAGGCTTCGAATTCTCACATTGGGAAGGCGCGGTGAAATCTGCCGACGAAACTATTTCGGTTACTTCCTCTGAAGCTGTAAATGTAACGGCAGTATTCAATTATGTTGGCAACGAACCAAAACTGCAATTTACCGAATTGTACTATCATACATTCAGTGAAGGCGAAACGAGATGGGTTGAATTGCAAAATACGGGCGAGTCTGCCGTTGATTTGTCGGGCTACAAAATATGCGTTGACCGCTACAACCAGCAATTTGAGATTCCTAACGACGTGACAGTTGACGCAGGTGAGTATATTGTGTTCGCAAATACCGCACAATCGTTGCAAATGCGCTATCCCGACATTCATGTTGTTGGCGATATGGGTATTGATTTTCCAAAAGATTTTGCGACCATTACGTTGAAAAATCCAAATGGAATTACGGTAGCAAATATGTCGTACAGCGAATCGGCATCACACGCCCGAAAAGCTGACGGCTACGGATTTACCTATGAGTTGATTGGAGATGAATGGTATGCTCCTTCGTTTGGTGGTACGCCAGGTGCGGAAAACGACGAAAAACCTGTACGCCCAACGTGTGAATGTAATTTGGTGATAAACGAAATCAACTATGCGTCGTCGGAATATGCCGATGCGGGCGACTGGATTGAATTGTACAATCCGCGTGAAACTGCCACAATAAATCTGCAGAATTTTATGATTCGTGATAAAAGTGGGCACATTTCGGTAATCTACGACAAGATTTTGGTTGAACCTGGAGAATATGTTGTGTTGGTTGATAATGTTCAGAAATTCAAAACTATACATCCTAACGTGGAATGTCATCAGGTTGATTTGTCGTTGAATAAATTTATTGATGAGATTTATTTATATAGTCCGTACGAATTTCTGGAAGATGAAATGTCTTATTCTATGTTTGACCCGAATATGACCACAATGGCGTTTGAAACTGGAAAAACGCTCGCTTTGACCACTCCGGATGTCGATAATTCCAACCCTGCGAATTGGAAAACGGAGCAACGCTATGGTTCGCCAGGCGTAGCAAATCAAACAGCCGTTTCCGAGATTCAACCTGATGCGGTTGAGATTTATTCTTATGGACGTACAATTTATGTTAAACAAGCAGAACCAAACGACATAAAAATATACGACAATCTTGGACAGTTAGTGGCGCACGTAAGTTCGTGCAGACAGGAAGAACAGTTCTCTATTGGTAAAAACGGCGTGTATCTTGTAAGCGTTGGCTCAACGGCACGCGTGGTGATTTTGAAGTGATACGCTGTCATTCGTGTTTTAAACTCCATCAACAATAACGGAGTTGCTTTTTATTCTGACAAATTCAAGTGCTACTGTTGTGTAATACAAAAAAAGCCTATTTTTGCGATTACAATGGAACAAGGCAAGAACATATATTTTGCATCGGATTTTCATCTTGGATTTCCTAATGATGAGGAAAGCCGTGTTCGTGAGTTGACAATTATTTCGTGGTTGGATTATATAAAGCCAACGTGTGGCGAGTTGTACCTACTTGGCGATGTGTTCGATTTCTGGTTTGAATACAAGTGGGTCGCACCGAAAGGATATATCCGTTTGTTGGCGAAACTTGCTGATTTTTCGGAATCGGGAATCCCTGTGCATATTTTTTCGGGAAACCACGATTTGTGGTATGGCGATTATCTTACCAAGGAAATAGGAGCCACAATCCACACTGCGCCTGAAATCCGCGAATATTTTGGCAAACGCTTGTTTATCCATCATGGACATGCATTGGGCAAATACGACAAAGGTATGGTGTTTCTCGATGCTGTGTTTTCAAGCAAATTCTTGCAGTGGTGCTTTAAATTCGTGCCTGTGAATTGGGCGTTTGGTTTTGCGCACGCGTGGTCAACGCACAACCGAAATGCCAAAGTGTATGAATCGGCGAATTATTTGGGCGATGAAAAGGAATTTTTGTTGATTTTTGCCAAAGAAAAACTACAAACGGAACACTACGATTTTTTTATCTTTGGGCATAGACATGTTGCTGTGGATAAGGTAATTACGGATAATAGCCGTTATATAAACACGGGAAATTGGATAACCAATTCAACCTATGCCGTGTTGTCGGAACAAGGAATGGAAGTGTTGTCGTTTAAGGGAGGTGACCAAATAGTCCGTTAAAAATTCATAGCCAAGCGAATCCCCGACGGAAGTGGCGATGGTGGGGCAATTCCCATTGGCCTATAATAAAATGCTGGCTCCCAATGCAATGACAGATCATCAGAAACATCGAATTCAAACAAATGGGCTTCTGTGTATGCGTCGAGAATGTTGATTAAATACCAGGCACCAATGCCAATAATGCATAAATCCCGATATTTTCGGTAGAAATCACGTCCTTGTTGCACGTTTACGGGGGAATAACCCTCTTCGCCACGAACGGTTAAAATTGTGTCGGCGGGAGGCGTGAGCCCTTGTTCCAAATATGGATTGCGGTAATCGTTGTAGGCTGTTTTGAATGATTTGTAGTAATCTTGGTAGAAATACAATCCGTAGCCTATTCCTGCAAAACCAACATACACAATGGGAGTTTTCCACCATGAACCGTTGTAAATTTGTCCAGCTCCGGGAATGAATGTTGAAAGCAGGGCAGCAGTTTTGGGCGAGTGTGTTTTTTCAGTTGTGGAATCTTCAGGAAGAGCCTGTAGTTCGACAATACTACTGTCTTGCTGAGCATATACGTTGAAACTCAGTATGCAAGCAAAGCCAAACAGCAGAATAGTCCGTACCATTATTGAATTTTCTCAAGCAATGCCACAATTGCATTCATTTCGTCGGAATTTTTGAATGGAATCGTGATTTTTCCGTTCCCTTTTGATGAAACTTGCAACGAAACTTTTGTTTTCAGTTTCGACTCAAGTTTTGACTGAATTTCGGTTTGTTCGTTAGATTTCGACGAATTTCCCTTCTTGGAACCTTGTTTCGACGATTCTTTTTTCCGTTTCACAAGTTCTTCGGTTGCACGAACCGAAAGACCTTTGTCAATGATTTCGCTATAAATTTCCTTTTGTTGATTTTCATCGCTCAGCGAAAGTAATGCTTTGGCGTGGCCTTCACTTATATCGCCGTTTATCAAACCTGTTTGAATTTCAGGAGGAAGTTTCAACAATCGGAGTGAATTTGCAATTGTTGCATGGTTTTTCCCGACTTTTTCGCCCAATTCTTCTTGGGTTAAATTGCCTTCTTCTATCAATCGTTGATATGATTGTGCTATTTCAATCGGGTCGAGATCCTCACGCTGAAGGTTTTCCACAAGTCCCATCACCAACAATTGCTGGTCGTCGGCTTTGCGGATATAAGCAGGAATTTTTGTCTTGCCAGCGAGTTGTGACGCTCTAAAACGGCGTTCACCCGAAATAATCTGATATGAGTCAACGCCAACCTCGCGAATTGTAATCGGTTGAATCACACCGTGTTCCTTTATGGAATTCGCAAGATCCTGTAATGCGATTTCGTCAAAAGTTTTTCGTGGTTGGTCGGGGTTCGGCGTTATTTTTACAATGTCGATTTCCGGCACTCCGGCACGATTCACAATTGTGTTTTTTATTGGGGAATTCGCGTCACCAAGAAGTGCGCCCAATCCTTTTCCTAATCCTGAAGGTTTTGCAGCCATTATTGTTTCGTTTCTGGTAAATTGTTTCTACGTAATAATTCTTGTGCCAAGTTCAAGTAATTCTTCGCTCCAATCGATGTCGCATCGTACATAATGATAGGTTTTTGGAAACTTGGAGCTTCGGCGAGTTTCACATTTCGCTGAATGATGGTTGAGAACATCAAATCTTCGAAATGGCTGCGGACATCGTTCACAACCATATTCGACAACCGAAGACGAACATCATACATAGTTATAAGGAATCCCTCGTACGAAAGCGATGGATTGAAATTGTCCTGAACTAATTTGATTGTGTTCAACAGTTGGGTCAATCCTTCGAGTGCGAAATATTCGCATTGGATGGCAAGCAACACCGAATCGGCGGCTGCGAGCGCATTTGTCGTCAAAAGTCCCAACGAAGGCGTGCAGTCAATTATAATGAAATCGTAGTTGTTGCGCACTTGGTCAATCACTTGTTTCAGGAACATGTTGCGATTTTCGTTATTCGCCAACTCAAGTTCCATTCCCACCAAATCAATGTTTGCAGGCAAAATATCAAGCATTTCTATTTCTTCGTAGTGGCGGATTGCATCCTTCGGCGAACATTTGCCAGCAAGACACTCGTAAATTCCGAGCATATTGGCATCCTTTATGTCTATTCCCAAACCCGTTGATGCGTTCCCTTGCGGGTCGAAATCCACAATCAGGACTGAATATTCAAGAACAGCAAGGCTCGCCCCCAAATTGATAGCCGTAGTCGTTTTCCCTACACCGCCTTTCTGATTCGCAACTGCAATAACTTTTCCCATTTCTACTGTCTTTTTTGCATTAGGCTCCAAAAATACAAAAAAACTTTGTGCTCGAATGTACTCTTTTTCAATGTTGGGGTAAAATCAATTCTAAATGGTTGATTTATAGTTGTTAAAAAGTTATCAACAATATGCAGAAATGTATTTTGTATTTCGTCGTCGGTTTTGATGGATTGATTGTGAAACAATTATTATTTTTGCATTAACGTATGAAGCGATTATTTACAATAGTATTGTTGCTTGTGGCATCTGTAACTACGATGGCGGCGTACCATCCTTCGGAGCAAGCTGAAATTTCGGTGCTGGTGTGTTCGCCGGGCAACGACATATATTCGCAATACGGTCACGCAGCATTGCGTTTGCGCGACACTACCCAACATATTGACGAAGTGTTCGATTATGGCGTGTTCTACATACATAATTATGTTGATTTTGTGAAAAATTTCCTAACGGGAAAAATGTTCTATTCCGTTGAATCTCAATCGTTTCTTATAACGCATTGGGTGTATTCTTCCGAGGGTCGGGGCATTGTGGAATATAAACTAAATCTTACGCCAGACGAGATTAAGAACATTTGTTCCTATTTGCAGTGGAATCTGCGTAGGCAAAATAAAGAATATTTGTATAATTTCTTCGACGACAACTGTGCGACGCGCCTTCGCGATATTATAGAACGGTTTGTGCCGCGTGTTCAATGGAACGAACCTTACGAATCCGATACGTGGAAAAATGTTGTGTTTCAATATTCCGATAAAAATTCGTGGATAGGAATGGGCATACAGTTGGCGTTGGGGCTTCCTGCCGATAAAACAGCTTCGACGCGGGGAATGATGTTCAGTCCGGAATATTTTGCAAAATCCCTTGAATTTGCAACGGTTGACGGCAAAAAATTGGTCTCGCAAACAACAGAAATTCTTCCTGTGGTTGCCGTGGCGCAATCATCAGTGTGGAACAATGCTTGTTTGATAATGTGGATTGTCGCTATTATGCTGATTTTCTTGTCGTTGTGGGAAATAAAAACTGGCAGACGTGTGATTTGGTGCGACGTGGTGCTATTTTTCATTACTGGAATCTTGGGATGTGTCATTACATATATTTCTTGTTTTAGCGTACATTCGGCGGTGTTCCCGAACTTCAATTTGTTGTGGTTGATGCCAACGCACGTGTTGTTTTCTGTGGCGTGGCTGGTACGTCCGTGGCGCAATGTATTGAAATGGTATTTTGTGTTTACTGCCGCAATGGCGTTGCTTGCTGTGTTAATTTCGGGAATTTTTGGACAACAAATTTTAGCAACGACGTGGTCGCTGATAGCTGTTTTTATTGCACGGGCGGAGTTTTTCTTGAAAAAAGATTGTCCGACGAGTCGGAAATAATGTTGCTCTATTGCAGAAAAACGTTCGTCTATAATTATAATTTACGTAAAATACGTATTTTTGCCTGCGTAGTAAAACTTTTAATGTATTATAGATATGTATTCAGTAGCAATGGTTGTGATTTTTGTTCTTGGCTATCTTTGCATAGCATTGGAACATCCATTAAAAATTGACAAGGCTGCTTCGGCTTTGTTGATTGGTGTATTAACTTGGGCAGTTTTCATTTTGTTTGGAGGCAACGACCCGCATTCAGTTGGAGAAGCGTTAAACGAAAATTTGGCTGAAACGGCACAGACGCTGTTCTTCCTGTTTGCCGCAATGACGATTGTGGAAATTGTTGACCGTCATAATGGTTTCAAAATCATTACCGACAGAATTACCGCCACAAGCAAAGTTAAATTGTTGTGGATTCTTAGCTTCCTGACATTCTTTATGTCGGCTGTGCTTGACAACCTTACAACAACAATTGTAATTCTTTCGCTTTTACGAAAACTTATAAATGACCAACACACCCGTTGGACTTACGCAAGTATCGTGGTTATTGCCGCAAATGCCGGCGGCGCATGGTCACCAATCGGCGATGTTACGACAATTATGTTGTGGATTGGCGGACAAATTACTGCAGCAAAAATCATTATGGGTATCATACTTCCAAGTTTGGTTTCGATGATTGTTCCGTTGATTATTTTGTCATTCACTTTGAAAGGTGAAATTGAACGTCCCGAAGAAAGCGAAGAAGCAGAATCAATCACCACTCCGGGTGAACAAATGGCATTGTTGATTTTGGGCGTAGGTTTGTTGTTGTTCGTTCCTGTTTTCAAAACAATCACTCACTTGCCTCCATACATGGGAATGTTGCTTGGCTTGGGCGTTATGTGGATGGTTACCGAACTTATGCACAAGAAAAAATCATGGGAAATTAAAAAACGTTTGACTGTTGTTCACATTCTAAAACACGTTGAAACTCCAACGATTTTCTTCTTCCTTGGTATTTTGACTGCTGTTGGAGCTCTTGGTGCCGCAGGTCAGTTGGGAAAACTTTCGGTATGGTTGCGCGAGGTGACAGGTGGAAATATTTACGTAATTGACACTGTTATTGGTGTTTTGTCGTCAATTATCGACAATGTGCCACTTGTAGCCGCTTCAATGAAAATGTATTTAATTGACCCATCTGTTGCAGATTTCGCAGTTGACGGAACATTCTGGCACATGCTTGCGTACTGTGCGGGAACTGGTGGCTCTATTTTGATTATCGGTTCTGCTGCCGGTGTTGCTGCAATGGGATTGGAAAAAATCGACTTCATTTGGTATTTGAAACACATTAGCTGGTTGGCTCTTGTAGGTTACTTAGCTGGTGCATTTTGTATTTATTTAGGTTTATAATTTATGGTGTTAGCATCAATAGTACAATTTTTGGCGGACATAGCGGTCACTCAGACCGCTGATGTTGCCGCACAAGCAGCCCCAGCTGCTGATGAACTGACGTTTTGGAACATGGCAGTAAAAGGTGGCTGGATAATGATTTTCCTCGCTTTGTTTTCTATCGTGGCAGTATATATTATCGTTGAACGTGCCTTTGCAATTACCAAGGCTGCAAAAGAAGATGTGAACTTTATGAACGAAGTGAAGAACTTCGTGGCACAAGGCAAAATCGAGGAAGCCCATATTCGTTGTCAAGGCACCGATTCGCCTGTCGCTCGCATGATTGACAAAGGAATCTCCCGTATCGGGAAACCGCTTGCCGACGTACGCGAAGCGATAGAGAATGTTGGAAAACTCGAAGTTGCGAATCTTGAAAAGGGATTGCCAATGTTGGCAACAATTTCGAGCGTGGGACCAATGATTGGTTTCTTGGGAACTGTGTTGGGTATGATTACCGCCTTCTACGATATGGCGAACGCAGGTGGAAACTTCAGCATCGCAATGTTGTCGAACGGTATCTACACTGCAATGGTAACGACAGTCGCTGGTCTTATCGTTGGTGTGATTGCCATGCTGGGCTACAATATTTTAGTTGCGGAGATTGGAAAGGTTGTCAATAAACTTGAACTCCGCACAACGGAATTTATGGATTTGCTTAACGAACCTGTGGCATAATGGCAATAGTTGCAAGAAATAAGATAGGAACAAGTTTCAATATGTCGTCGATGACGGACATTGTGTTTCTATTGCTGATATTTTTTATGGTGACATCGACGCAAATCGCGCCAAACGGCTTGCAGGTCACGTTGCCACAAAGTTCGTCGCAGGTGAAACTGATACCACACGTTTCAGTTTCCATCAATGCGGCAGGGCAATATGCGGTGAATACTGACGTTTTACCATTTGAACAAGTTGAACCACGGTTACGTCAAGAACTTGCTGGTCAGGAAGAACCCGCAATCGTTCTTCGAGTTGACAAAGACGTGCCGACTGGTGAAACGGTGAAAATAATGGAAATTGCGAATAGAAATCGTTGGAAATTTACATTGGCAACTCAACCGTAAAATGAAGTTAGAAAAAAACAACACGTATGGTATTATCGGAACAATCGTCGTCCATGGCATTGTTCTGCTGATATTGTTGTTGTTTGGATTTGCTCCGCCAAAGGTTGAGTTCCCTGAGCCTGATGGTATTCTTGTTGATTTCGGAGATTTAGTTGTTGGAGACTCCGATGGAGCAGCTGAATCGGCTGTTTCCACGCCAACAGCAAGCACTCCGCAAGTGAATGAATCACCAGTGGTTACGCAAGATGCGACGCCGTCAATTCCTGTACATGCGTCCAAAACAACGGTGGATGAAACAACACCGGAAATTTCACCAGAGGAACAGGAACGTATTCGTCAGGAAGAAGAGTTTAAGGCAAAAATGGACGCTCTTGCTGGAAGAATGAATCAAGGTGGCGGCACAGGAAGTGAAGGCTCTGCCGGTAATTCATCGACAGGTTCGGAGTCGGGTACGCCAGGAAATCCCAATGGTAGCGGAAATACTGGTAACACAAAAGGAAACCCAGGAAATCCGTATGGAAACAGCGATGCCGTTCATTTGGTGAAACCAACGAATACGCAAAATTGCGACAATCCAATTGTTTTGACGGTAACAGTCAATTCACAAGGAAATGTGGTTGATATTAAAAAAGTAGAAACCGCATTGTCGGAACAAAGTTGCATTGAAGCGGCAAAGGCAGCGGCCAAGAAAACTACGTTCCAACCTGATTCAAAAGAAATTCGGTATGCAAAAATTACATACGAGTACACAATGTCTAAATAAATTTTGTACATTTGACAATCAAATTTCTATGCTATGAAAAAATATGTACTATTAATTATATCGGCATTACTCTTGTTGGGAACAAGTTGTGGAAAGCGTGCGGAATCTAAGATTGTCGGGGAATGGTCGTTGATTTCGGTTGGAGATTGCGGTTGGGTTGACACGGCTTCGTGGGTGTTTTATTCTGGTGGCGATTTACATGTGAAATATGATCCTGTCTTAAATAGCGGTCAATCTGCACAACACGGTGAATGGGAGATTTTTACCCGCTCATTGGTGACCCCGTATTTGAAAATAGGTGGTAGTGTTGGTGGTTTGGATGGCAATTGGAAGATAGAAAAACTGAATAATAAGAAGTTGATTATTCAGCGATTGGAATTTCCCGACGGCTCTCAAAAGGGCGCATTTTTGCGTAGAGAATTTTTGAAGAAGTAGGTCGGTGGCAAAATCAAAAACAGTTTTTGTTTGTAAGAGTTGCGGGGCGCAATCTCCCAAATGGATGGGAAAATGCACTTCGTGTGGCGCATGGAATTCATTTGAAGAGGAAGTCATAGAATCTTCGGTGAAAACCAGCTCGCAATATGTCCCATCTTCCTCGGCTCGACCAATTGTTCTGTCGGAAATTAAGACTGAAAAATTGGACAGAATACCAACGAGAATCCACGAACTTGACCAAGTGGTTGGTGGAGGAATTGTTCCCGGTTCGGTGATATTGCTCGGCGGAGAACCTGGCATCGGAAAATCAACGTTGCTCTTGCAGGTTGCTGTCAATTTGAATAAAAAAGTGTTGTATGTGTCTGGCGAGGAAAGTCCACAGCAGATTTTCCTACGGGCACAACGGCTCAACGTTCCGTCAAACAATTGCTACATATATAGCGAAACAAACATAGCGGCGATTATTCAAGAGATAAAGAACTCCACGCCCGATTTGGTGATTGTGGATTCTGTGCAAACGCTTAAGCATCCCGATATTGATGCTTCGCCGGGAAGCGTTTCGCAAATCCGCGAGACATCGAATCTGCTTATTGAATTGGCGAAACAAACGCACACGCCAATGATTCTCATCGGACATATAAACAAAGAAGGAAGCATAGCTGGTCCAAAAATCTTGGAACACATGGTCGATGTGGTGTTGCAGTTCGAAGGCGATATGCAGAATGTGTACCGCATTTTGCGGAGCAATAAAAACCGATTTGGCTCCACAGCCGAAATCGGCATTTTCGAAATGGAGCAAAGTGGTTTGCGCGAAGTTGCAAATCCCTCGGAAATAATGTTGAGTGGAAATCCAGAAAAATTGAGTGGGGTTGCTGTTGCTTCGGTTATGGAAGGAATTCGTCCGCTGATGATTGAGGTTCAGGCACTTGTGAGTACAGCTGCATACGGCACACCGCAACGTACGGTAAACGGATTCGATGGCAAACGGCTCAATATGTTGCTGGCGGTGATAGAGAAACGTTTGGGGGTAAAAATATACACAAAAGATGTATTTGTGAATGTTGCTGGAGGCATTCGCGTACAAGACACAGCCATTGATTTGGCGGTGGTTGCGGCGATTTTGTCATCACTGTTCGATTTTTATATTCCCAATAACTTTTGTTTTGCGGGAGAAGTTGGATTGACGGGTGAAATTCGTTCGGTTTCACAAATAGAAAAGCGGATAAAGGAGTCTTCAAAACTTGGAATAAAAAAAATGTTCGTGCCGTCGGTTGAAACCACGCATAAATCACAATGTGAGGTGGTTAGCTGTTCGCGAATCGACAGTACTTTCAGGGAAATATTCAAAAAGCAAAGTGAATAAACAGAAAAAAAAATTGAAAGCCTTTAATAAATCCAAAAGGATTTATTATTTTTAGCAAAAATTTTGACATAAAAACTCAGAGTAATGGAAATAAAGAAAAGCGAAAAAGCGAATCTCGAGGATAAGAGATTTATATTCAAAGAGATAGGCTTCGTTGTGGTGCTTTTAGTGGTATTAGGAGCATTCGAATTGGGAGTAAGTGAATCGAATACGGCAGTAAGTCGTGGCGAAGTTGTGGCTGAAGACGATATGGAAATGGTTGAGGTAACCCGTGAGGAACAACAACCAGAACCTGAACCACCAAAGCCAGAATTGCCAGAACCTCCTCAGTCAGAAGATATTACGGAGGTTGAAGACCCCGAAGAGGACCAATCCAATATGATGAAAGCAAACGATGATGATGTGAATAAGGAAGTTCAACCACAGGATTATGGTTTTGGTGAAGAGGAAGAAATTGAAGAAAAGGTTCACATCCGTGTAGAAAAAATGCCAGGATTCCCGGGTGGTATGGGCGCTTTGATTAAATTCATCGGTGAAAATCTTGATTATCCTCAGGATGCGGCTGATTTAGGAGTAGAAGGTACGGTTGTTGTAAAATTCGTTGTAAACAAACACGGAAAGGCGGTAAATCCTGAAATTTTGAAATCTGTTCATCCTTTGTTGGACAAGGCTGCGCTGGATGTTGTGGCAAAATTGCCAACATTTGAACCAGGAGAACAAGCAGGTGAAAAAGTGCCGGTGTATTTTAACTTACCTGTTCAATTTAAGTTAGGTAAATAATTTATGGAAGAATTAGAACTGATTATAGAAGACACAAAGGAGCGGATGAATGCGCCTTTGCAACGATTGGATTCGGAATTAACAAAATTGCGGGCTGGAAAGGCTTCGCCTGTTATGCTTGATTCTGTGAAGGTAGATTATTATGGTTCAATGACACCGCTCAATCAAGTGGCAAATGTGAACACTCCTGATGCACGGACATTGGTTGTGCAACCATGGGAAAAGAAAATGATTGACCCAATCGAAAAAGCTATTATGGCTGCTAATTTGGGCTTGACTCCAATTAATGATGGCTCGTTGATTCGTATTTGCATTCCAGTACTGACGGAGGAACGCCGTAGGGAAATTTGCAAGCAGGTGCGCGCTGAAGCTGAAAACACAAAAGTTGTAATTAGAAATATCCGCCGTGATGCCAACGAAATGTTGAAGAAACTGCAAAAAGATGGTCTTGCGGAGGACTTGGCGAAAGATGGCGAGGCTTCAATCCAAAAAATTATTGATGCTGCCATTGCCAAAGTTGATGAGAAAGCGGCTGCCAAAGAAGCCGATGTTATGAAAGTGTAGATTCTGCATTTAGATTAGCTATAAAGAGAAAACTATTCGTAGTTTTCTCTTTATTTATGCAAATAAGCCGTTATATGCCACAAAAAAAGGATTCCCTTTGTTGGAAATCCTTCGAGCCTTTTAACGGATTTGAACCGTTGACCCCTTCATTACGAGTGAAGTGCTCTACCGCTGAGCTAAAAAGGCTTAATTCGATGCAAAAATAAAAAAATATTTAGAAACAGTTTTGAATTTTTTTTGAAAAAATAACAATAGGTCAAAAACATCTGTTTAGCATAATTTGAATGAACGCCAACTGAACCATAGCTTCTGCAGTTTCGCTTAGGAACTCATAATCCATAGAAAGCCGCCTAAAATTCTCCAACCAAGAACAGACTGATAATCAGATAATTATGTTTTTGTATAAACTTTTTTTGAATAATCTCAAAACAGCTTCTTATTCTTTCACAAACTTATACGATTCTCCATTCACCACCAACATATACGTTCCCGTTGGCAGCATAGAAACGTTTATCTCTGCCGAAAACCCTACTTTCTGCTGCAACAAAAGTTTACCTTGCAAATCGTAGATTTTGATTTCGTTTTCTGCATTGGGCAAGGTTAGATGCAATTCATCGTGAACAGGGTTTGGAGAAATTTTTATTTGCGACAAAATTGTATTTATTGCTGTTTTTTCGCATAAACAATCTGGTTCATATTCCATAATTACAGCACCATTTTCTTTATACGACAACAACTTGGTATATGCACCATCTCCCATCCGACAACTATGTATCAATCCGTTGAGGGAGCCAATTCCTTCTATCCATACATCACCACAGTCAAGTGAGATTCTTTTTCGTTCGGTTCCATTTTTGTCAGTTATAAGGTCAACCTTTGTAACGGTAAACTTAGTGACCTCCTCAATTTCTTGTGGTAAATCATCATACAATCCCCACAGCAAATCATAGCAAATGCTTACCACATCGCCCGTTTGCACACCAAAATCATACAGCATAAATTCTTTACCGAAGGTTTTGGAGGTGTAGTAATATTTTTCTCCATCCTGCCTAAAAAATCCAATTGTATCGTTTCCATTTTGTATAATTGGAACGACCGTGCTTTCGTCACGAATAATTGCGTCACCTTTGGTTATTACCCGTTCCTCTATGCATTCTATCTCACCAATACCAACCACATACAAAGTTTCATTCCATTGCTGGTCAACATCTTTATTGAATAAACCAATTTGTGCTTGAGATAGCAACGGCAATACTAAGATTGCAAATAAAAAAATTTGTTTTTTCATAATTCTACTTTTTCTTTATTCTTTCACAAATTTATACGACTCCCCATTTACCACCAACACATATGTTCCTGTTGTTAACATAGATACATTTACCTCTGCCGAAAATCCTACTTTCTGTTGCAACCAAAGTTTGCCTTGCAAGTCGAAAATTTTGATTTCGTTGCTGGAGGTGGGCAAGGTTATAGTTAAATAATCTTTTACGGGATTGGGGGAAAGGATAGTGTTATTATTCAATTCCCCAAATGCAAGTTTTTCGTTGCAAATATAACAATCATCACATTGTTCATCTTTGTATAAGATATAATCCTCCCCATTGATTCTTGTATCGATTGCACACCAAAGTTTATGTTCTATTTCGCACCCTGCTTGAGCAATATAGTCAACAGGGTAAAGAAAACCGTTTACGTCGCCAATCCCCTGTATACACTTTGTTCCTCGAGATGTTGTTATATATGCACACTTCCTTCCATTTTCTAAAACAAGTGTGTCAATTCTATCTATAGTGGCATACACATATTCAGAAATATTGCTAAATCCTCCTGATTTTATTTGTTTCCCCACTTGCCATGCGAAATCATATAACAGAATTTCCTGTTCATAAGCCACGGCATCATAATAATACACCAAACTATCTTTTGTTTCACGGACTCCACCATAAAAATAGTTCTCCAAATACAATTTTCGGTACTCTACATTATTGATTATTGTATCGCCATCTATTCTAAAACTCCCCACTCCACACGATGAACTTACACATAAAGAATATTCAGTCCACTCATCCATTTTTAAAATTTCGTTTTGGCAAAACACTGACAAACTTGAAAAAAGACTAAAAAGCAATAACAAAAAGTTCCTTCCCATAACAATATAGATTTATGTTCAAATTTATACATTAAAGTTACATAATTGCACAATTTATCTAAATCTTGTATTTAATCATGCATAACATAAAACATTCCACCCAACTTTACTTCAAACCCAGAGTTAAAATAGATATTCTCCGTAGGTTTAAAATACACCTTCACACCATTATTAATTACTACTGAACCTTGTGGCTGAGATGTTGTTAGATTTTGTCCCACATAAATATTTCTTCCAACTATCATCGCATTTTCAGTAAATGTATAGTTTTGTATATAGACATCCTGTGTATAAAAATATGGAATATAATTATGTTTCTTTACAGACACCATATATGGCCTTGGTATAAGAGCCTGTTCGGCTGGATTTGTAATCCAGCCGTTGTGAGCATAAGGATTTGTAATCCGATCGAACAGAAATTACAGTTATCCGTTTCATAATTTTTAATTCTTAATTCCTAATTATTCCTTCACAAACTTATACGACTCCTCATTTACCACCAGCACATACGTACCCGCTTGTAACATAGAGACATTTATCTCTGCCGAAAACCCTACATTCTGTTGCAACAAAAGTTTGCCTTGTAGGTCGAAAATCTTGATTTCGTTTTCTGCTTTGGGCAAAGTTAGAGTTAGTTTGTCTTTTACAGGGTTGGAAAAAATGATTTGAGACCGTGACAAAGGGTTTATACTATCTGGACCTCTTGCGCCTGACTCAGCTATTATTTCCTCAAATATATCAGGGTTCTCGAAATCAATTTTTGCTTGTTCAGCATCGCCGCATCCAGCCAAATGATAAGTTGCCTTATCGCTATTGATTTCCTCTATTTTATATGTTTCATATAAAGATGCAAATGATGGATATTTTTCAATAAGAGTTGTTTCTATGTTTTCTTTTGCTACCATAATTAACAAAAAAGGGCTTTCGTTTTCATTGCAATTTTGAGAAAATGATGAAAAAACGCTTCCGCATAAAACAAATAGTAAAAGTAAATATCGTTTCATAACTATTCCATATTTAAATTAACACCATCTTGAACTTCAACATCAGAATCCAAATATACATTATTTTCTGCTTCCAATGTTATACTTGCATTATTTGTGAAATACACATTGCCTTGAGGCACTGCTGTAGTAACATGTGCTCCCACAAAGATACTATTCCCATAATAATATGCATCATTATTTATTGTACAATTTTGCAAATATACATCGGGCGTTGTACGATACGGCACATAATTCTTCTTTGTAATAGTTACAACATAGTTTGCTGGTAAATTTGAAAAACTTGCCTGCGACACATTTTCCGCCACTCTAAAATAAGATGCACCAAAATCACCATTACTTGTTACAGATATTCTACACCCCGAGATTCCACCTGTATTAACAGTTATTCCTGTAGAAGTAGATGTAATGGAAACATTTGTAAATTGATTCGGATTATCTGTATAGATAGGTATTTCAGCATCACCGATAGCATTAAGTGAATATTGCAACCATTTATATGATTCCAAACTCATTGAAGAATAACTTTGTTTTGTCTTTGACGTAAGATATGCAAATGAAACATTAGTGTCAGTAAATAGTTTTCTGAAAAAGATTTTATTGTACTCAAATGAAGCACCTTGATTATAAAGGCTTGGGTTAGATGGTCCCCAACCTTCTCTAGAACTACCCCAGAAAACAACACAACCACCATTAGGGTTTTTTAGAAATGCTTCGCTTAAACACGTATCAGCCTGATCAAACGCATTTGTATGACATGCCATAGTTATAATTATAGAGGTGTTAGCATTCTCTTGTTCCAATGCTGTTGTTGACGAATATCTGTTACCCGTTTCCATTCTCCAGCCTGTACTTACACCATGAGTAGCCATGTGTATAAAATGATATCCATTATCAATTTGAGTTTTCAAATGATCATATGTCAAATCATAATTACTTCCTCCTGTAAAGTCTGTTCCTGTATCAAAGAATTCTGTTTTATTACCATTCCATTCTTGTTCTATTTCACTTGAGTAAAGCAATTCACTCCAATGATGAGCATCACTCTTTCCATCCCATATCTCCCATAATTTTGTTCCTGCCAACAAAATTTTATTTACATAATTCGTCAAAGCTGGATTTATCTCGTATTTTTTTGTTTTTGAAATAAACGCATTCACATTATTCCGACTTCTAACAGGAACTCTACTTATATACACTTCGGGTGATAAATCTACCCTATCATCACCTTCACCTATAATACCATTTCCATTATAATCCCAATCAAATTGCTCCCCCAGACACGCATAAAACAAATCACATGGTATTGTATTGTCCTCTATATCGCCACACTCCCTGTAGCATCTTTGTACGGGAACGATGTACTCGTCTCCTCCCATTAACACATATTTCAATCCATGATTCTCATAGTAATCTTTTATGCAGTTTTTTATCTTTAATTGAATGGACTCCCCTGTATAATTATTCATTATATCATCAACGGTAATAATATCAGTTCTTATTCCTTTTTGAATTTTCCATGCTTTTAATGGTAGAAAATCCTTTTCCAAATATGGAGAGGTGATTATTAAATACGTAACCGTATCAGTAACCGTTCTTGTCGTTTTTCTATTTTCGCCATAGAACAAAGTCTCGTCTTTAGAATTCAGTAAAATATCGTTTATCATGTCAAACTCTCCATATTGATGATATATTTTAGACGGAGAACTTTTCACAGACACTGTTATTTGTATTTCGTTTATAAAACTAAGTGTTGACTGTGAAGCATTAAAAACGAATGGCGTAACAATAAAACTTGCGTAGGAATATCCTCGAAAATTATTTGTGTTGGTATAAACCATGTTTTTCTTTGGATAAACTGCGTTAGAATACGTTTTTGATTCGTTGGTTCCTTTTACTTCATCAAGCATAGAAATTGGTACGACTTCAGGATTCTTTCCCAAAATAATATTTTCTCTATATACAGTTTGATTAGTAGAAAATGTGAAATTTTCCAACTCTGTTTCATTAGGCAAAAGAATGTTCACAATTTTGTACGGAAGTGCGGGAAGTGAAGTGTCTTCCAACAACACATACGCATCATTTGATGCTTTAATATAAACCAATCCCTTGTCCTCAAGCAATTCGAAATCAGATAAGTCAAATTTCACACTATAATTCTGGCCGAATATGGATTGAGATATTAAGAATATAGCTATAAAGACTTTGAAAAATTGTTTCATACCATTACAAATTTTATTCCGTTAACACCATTTGTTTGCTACCGACCAATCTACCATCGGTCACAAGACTGTAGATATATAAACCTGCTTGCAATTCTGAGCCATGAATTGTTTCAAATGTTGCACCTCTGCCTGTAACAGTGATTGATTTTACTTGTTTTCCTTGTAAGTCATATACATACAATATGGCATTTGCAACCGATTGTGGCACAAACATTTCAATCCGTGTTTCGGAACTGAACGGATTTGGTTTGTTTTGTGAAAGTGAAGCTGGTGCTTCAGCACTTTCATTTTCGAATAACGAATATGTTTTCAAGTTAGCAGTACCTGTTTCCTTGTTTAATAAGTCTTTTAATTCTTCAATTTCCTTTTGTTGCTCTTTTATGGCTTGTACCAAATACGGAATCATATCGATTGTATTGATTCCCAGCAAACCACTTTGTGGTTCTTCAGAAACTAATTCTGGGAAAATCACTTGGACTTCTTGTGAAATAAAACCTATTCTGTTTCTACCTCCATGATTCATTACATATTCTCGTGCTTTTGGATCAGCTATAGAATCATAAAAATTTTCTTTTATATCATATTGAATTGGACGTAACTCTGTTACTTTTGCCAACGCATTTTCTATATTCACGACATTTTCCTTTACTCTTGAATCTGACGGATATGTAGTGTATTGATTAATAAATGCATGATCTATATATGCTCCACCGTAACGTTTGGTTGAACTTCCCAATGTCCCATACCAATTGGTTGCAGGATATAGATTTGCCATTGCGAAGTCAGCAAAATTCTCTACTTGTGAAGTTATACCACCAGTCCAATGATTTTTTAACAATGTAACTTTCCCATGAAACTCAAAGTTGGGTGTTGAATTCAAGTTAAACTTTGCGGCAAGTGTGCTATTATCGGATTCACGAAATTCTATGAGTTCATCCGAAAAAAAGCACATTTCAGAGGCTCCAAATGCACCATAGCCTATCCCATATTTATTACCACTTTGATTTCGTAAATATATTTCATGGTCATTGGTAATTAAATCGCCACTACTATTTACTTGAATTTGTGCCATCGCCCCCATTGCTATGCAACAAGTCGTAAAAAATAAGAATACTTTTTTCATACTTTTTGATTTTTAATTAAACATAGCACAAAAATATACTCCTTGTTTTTCAATGTCATTAGTGATTTTGACATAAAATCGTGATGATTTAGGCAAATTTTTCGTTTTGTATTTATTTGTAGAAATCTTTCCTTTGTATAACTAAAATTCTCTATGAAAAGTCTTTTAAAGTTACTTGCATCGAAAAATATTCTTGTGTGGTTTGTCTGCGAAAAAGGAACTATCACAGGAATACAAAACGGTGTGTATATTACGCTTTCCAAAGGGATATTGTGCCGCTCAGTACATTTTTCTCTATTCAGAGTTGTGTCCTATTCTGATGATGTGAAGGTTCTTTATTCATATGTGGACATTGATTCAGAAGTTTTCAAAACGTTTCTTTATCAAATATTTCCTCAAAATCATAGACTTCGGTTTTTTGATAACGAAAACAAGATTCTTAAGTTGTCGGATGACAATATGGAAAAATTTAAGAAACACGCCGAAACAAGAGAACTTCTGGAGCACGAAATCAATGCCCCCAACGTAGCACCTGAAAAAAGAAAATTGCTTGAGTATAGTTGCCTTCTCAAGAAAATGGACACCATATTAGATATAGCAATTGATTTTTCTAATACTCACAGTGCTGGCAAACTCCCCGAAGCGGAATCATCCTTATTTGTTTTCTTTCGTGAATTTATGCTTCTCATTGAACAATACTGCCACCAAGAACACTATATGGAATTTTATGCAAATCAAATGAATTGTTCCGTCCGCCATTTAACAGAAGGCATAAAGAAGTTTTCTGGCAAAACTCCAAGTCAATGGTTAAACAATGTTTTGATTTCCAAAATAAAGGTTGACTTGCTTCAAAACAACAAATCCGTAACACAACTCATGTTGGATTATAATTTTTCGGATAGTTCCGTGTTGTATTCCTTCTTTAAGCGGGAAACGGGCTATTCGCCCCAACAATATCGGACAAAACATATGGCTGGAGAAATAGCATAAGCGATACGATTTGGAAAAAGTTGAATCAAATGTTATTTATTCGGCGTAATCTGCACATACACATTGCCGCCAGAGGTGATTTCAAATGATTTTGAAATGGATTTTTCGGTGTCGGTTTCGAATTTGTCGCGCCAAATCACCACATATTTCCCGGGCTGGAGTGTAAACACATCGGATTTTCGGGAGTCGGAACTCAAATAGGTCACAAATTCCAAATCTGTGTTTCTGTCAATATAAATAGCACCTATGCCAAGCTGCGGACGGTTAAACGTAACGTGTCCGGGCTGTGGGATTTTCACGGTTTTGATTTCGTCGGGTTTTATTTCCACATCGTAGAAATAGGTGCGTGGCATAGTGAGCACCTCCAAGTCGTATTTTCCTGTAATGTATTTCACTTTTTCGCCTGCCTGCTGCACGTTCAGCGTGTTCATATCGCCTTTCTGGCGTACAATCGTAGGCAATGGATTCGCCATATTGAAACCGTACGGGCGTTCAACAACCAAATACCCTTGTGGCGCATCAATTTTCACTATGGTGTGTTTCCCCGGCTCGAGGTTTATGTTGTCGGCATACACAGGCGGCATGGTGTGAACCTTTATTTTGTACGAAACAAGCGGGTCGAGGAACATTACATCGGGTTCGCCTGGCTTGATAACCGAATGCACAAAATTATAGTGGATAAAACCGCTCGAATTGTCGTAGAACGTCATTGGCACATCGGTTTCGCGAGGTTTTTTGTACGCATCGAGCAAATACACCTGCAACGGCGTGCTCATCAATGCCCGTTCCATAGCTTGATTTAGAATCGGCTGAAAATCGAGTTCGCCGCGTGCGCTGAACACTTGTCCAGCACAGTCGAACAGTTTTTTGAAATCAACATCGTTGCCAATGCCGATAATAAACGGTTTCAAAATCACTCCTTTTGCCTGCAATTCGCGCGAAATGGCGCACGGGTCGCCGTCGCAGGCTTCCACGCCATCGGTAATGAGGAAAATAATGTTACGGCAGGTCGTGTCGGGCGGAAAATCCTTCGCCGCCTGTTCTATGGAATACGCAATCGGCGTGGTGCCGTTTGGCTTGAGGTTCAGGATTTTATTCATCACTTCGGGGGCGTTGTTTTTCCCAAAAGGGACTTCCAAATGCGAATCCTTGCAGTCCTGTGGTGGAAACGGCGAACGGTTTCCATACATTCGCAACGCAATTTCCACATTTGGGAGCTTCGCAACGCTGTCGATAAATGGAATCAGAATACTTTTTGCCACATCCATTTTCGTGTTGCGTTCCCAAATGCCCATCATACTGTACGAACCATCGAAAATGAATAATATCCTCGTCTTCGGCATTACATTCGGAACTTCAGCCAATTGCTGCGCCGCACAAGGGGTAAGTCCCATTGTCAACACTGCAAGAATTGTGGCAAATATGTTCCGAATCGTTTTCATTCCATTCAACTTGATTACAAATATATGGTTTTTGTCTATTTTTGCCAATAGAAAGTTGTTTTATGTATGGAACAGTCAAAGTTACAATTATTTAAGGATTCCATTGCCACGGTAACCGATGTCGATGCGCTTATTGCCGCATTACAAACCGAACGACAAACGAGCATTCGTATCAATCGGTTGAAAATCAACGAATTGAATTTGCCGAAAGTCCCGTGGTGTGAGACAGGTTTTTATTTAGAAAAACGACCAGTTTTCACGTTAAATCCGCTGTTCCATGCTGGTGCGTTCTATGTACAGGAAGCATCGTCAATGTTTCTCGAACAAATCATAAAACCATTCGCGACCCGTCCTCTTCGTGTGCTTGACGTATGCGCCGCGCCAGGCGGAAAAACCACGTTGGCGTTGCCGCTTTTGCCCGAAGGAAGCCTTCTTGTGGCAAACGAAGTAATCAAAAGCCGTGCGCAGATTCTTTCGGAAAACCTTGTGAAATGGGGCTATTCGAACAGTATTGTAACCAATAATGACCCAAAGGATTTTAGTTTTCTCAAAGGCTTTTTCGACTTGATTTTGGTTGATGCGCCTTGTTCGGGCGAGGGAATGTTCCGCAAAGACGATGATGCCATTTCCGAGTGGTCGCCCGAAAATGTTGATTTATGCAGCAAACGGCAGCTCCGCATTCTCTACGATGTTTGGGATTGCCTTGCTCCCGAAGGAATGCTGATTTACAGCACTTGCACATTCAACGAAAAAGAAAACGAAGATGTGGTGTCCCGATTCATTGCTGAAAACAACGCTGTGTGCGAAAAAGTCATCTTGCAGCCCGAGTGGAACGTTACCGAACGAGAAAAAGATGGCGCAATTTCGTACCGATTTTTCCCTCACAAAACTAAAGGCGAAGGCTTTTCGCTGTCTGTCATCCGCAAACACGACGGAACGGAATATTCGTTACCCAAACGCACACAACCGAGCGGAAACATCGCCTCGTTTGCAAAAAGTTTCCAGACATACAATTCGTTCTTGACTAATGATAATCAATTGATTTACAGTGATAAAAGAAATATTTTGTGGTCATTTCCGCAAGAATATCAGCAAATTCTGTGTGAAATCAGTTCGCATTGCAATATTGTACACGCAGGCACGCCGCTCGTTGAGTTGATGGGCAACAAACTCAATCCACATCACGGATTGGCTTTTTCCATAGCATATAATGCTGATTCATTTCCCCGAATTTCTGTGGATTTGGAAACGGCGGTGCGATATTTCAAAAAAGAACCATTGTCACTGCCACAAGCAGAAAAAGGTTGGCTCAACCTTATGTACGAAAACGTTTCCGTTGGTTTTGTGAAAAATATTGGAAACCGCGCCAACAATCCCTATCCGCAGGAATGGGCAATCAAAATGAATGTGGATTACAGCCGTTTATCCGAAAATTGTATTGAATAGATGATTGTAGAAACCGATGCAATAATTCTTCAAACACTGAAATACTCTGAAACGAGCATTATTGCGCACATTTACACCCAAGCGTTCGGCAATGGCACATACATAATGAACAATGTGCGGACAAATCGCTCGAAAATGGCGTTTTTCCAACCACTTTCGCTTGTTCATATCACAGCTTATCGCAAAAAAGACCCGAAGCAAATCCATCGACTCACATCAATCTCGTTTGTGCAAGTGCCACAAAGTATTACAGGTACGTTTTCAAAATCATCTATGGCGCTTTTCATTGGCGAAATGGTAAACCGAATTTTTACCGAAGAAGAAGAAAATCCATCGTTTTTTGCGTTTTTCAAGTCGTTTGTAGTCCTATTGGAAAACACGACAAGCAATTATGCTAATCTCCACATTCTGTTTCTGTTACATCTTACAAAATTTATGGGCGTTGCGCCGCAGGACAATTTCTCAGTGGAAAAAACAATGTTTTCGCTTTTGCACGCGCAATTTGTGGATGCCGACACGAACAACGATTGTTTGTCGGAGAAACAAAGTGTGCTGTTACACAGGATTTTGCAAACCAATGAAATTACTGATTCCATTGCGTTGACGAATTCGGAGCGACAAGAATTACTGCAAATATTGTTGCGATACTACGATGTGCATATCTGCAAGACGCAGAATATTAAATCGTTAGAAATTTTAAAGATGGTTTTTGAATAAATCGCATTGTGCGATACCGTCTTTTTCCACCAACATTTGTTCTCCCGTTTCCATACACTTCAGCATCACCTTGTTTTGAGCAATTTCGTCACTGCCGGCTATAGCTACAAACGGAATTTTACGTTCGTTAGCATACTGCATCTGTTTTTTCATTTTCGAAGCATCGGGATACAATTCGCAAGCAATGCCATTTGCACGGAGATTCGCCACTATCGGCATACAATATACGGCTTCGGCGTCACCAAAATTGATAAATAGTAATTTTGTGGATTCAATGGTGTCGTTAGGATATGCATTTAATTGATTCAGAACGTCATAGATTCTGTCAGCACCAAAAGAAATTCCCACACCCGATAATCCCGGCATTCCAAAAATTCCCGTAAGATTATCGTAACGACCTCCGCCACATATACTTCCCATTTCCACATCGTTTGCCTTTACTTCGAAAATTGCGCCAGTGTAGTAATTCAGTCCACGGGCAAGTGTCAGGTCGAGTTGCAATGTGGCACGAATGCCGCAATTAGCAAGTATTCCAAAAATATATTCCAATTCCGCAACGCCTTTCATTCCCGTTTCTGAAGCGGCAAGAATGGTTTTTAACGCGGCAATTTTTTCATCCGTAGAACCTTGGAGCATAATAATTGGTTGCAATGCCTTGATTTTTCCCTCGGAAAGACCTTTTTCCATCAGCTCGGCGTTCACATTGTCAAGTCCGATTTTTTCAAGTTTATCAATTGCAACCGTAATGTCAACTATGCGTTCAGGTTCGCCAATAATTTCGGCAATTCCCGTTAAAATTTTTCTATTGTTGATTTTTACCGTTATGTTGATGCCAAATTTAGAGAACACAGTGTCAATAATTTGCACAAGTTCCACTTCGTTGAGCAACGAATCACTGCCAACAATGTCGGCATCGCATTGGTAAAATTCGCGGTAGCGACCTTTTTGTGGACGGTCGGCGCGCCAAACAGGTTGAATCTGGAACCGTTTGAAGGGCAACTGGATTTCGTTGCGGTGCATTACCACAAAACGAGCAAACGGCACAGTCAAATCGTAGCGGAGTGCTTTTTCACAGAATGCGTTTGCCAACGCAAGTGGCGAAGCATTTGTATATTCCTCTGCACCAACTTTTTGTTTGAAATCTCCTGAATTCAGAATTTTAAAAATTAATCTATCTCCTTCTTCGCCATATTTCCCCATCAACGTTTGCATGGTTTCCATTGCTGGCGTTTCGATTGGAAGATAGCCATAGGTTTTATATACCGAACGGATTGTGTCGAAAATATAGTTCCGCTTCATCATCTCCACAGGGGAGAAGTCACGCGTTCCTTTTGGAATTGACGGTTGCTGTGCCATAGATTACTCCAATTAGAAATTCGCAATTCTAATAATGTCGGCGAACACGCCAGCTGCTGTAACTGCCGCACCGGCACCTGGCCCGATGACAATCAATGGTTGTGTGCGGTAGTGCGCCGTTGTGAACGAAATAATGTTGTCGCTGCCCGTAATGTTGTAGAACGGATGCGATGCGTCAACAGCTTTGATTTCGGTGCGAGCCTTGCCGTTTTCGTATGTTGCGATGTATTTCAAATGTTTGCCTTCCTTTTCGGCTTGTGCGAATAGTTTTGCAAATTTCTCGTTGTCGTATTTTTCAAGAGAATCCCACAATTCCTCCACCGTATTGGTTTTCTGGCTTTCTTCTGAAAGACAGTTTTCTACGTCAACATCTTCCAAATTGAACGTACAACCAATTTCGCGCGAAAGAATCAAAATCTTGCGGGCAACGTCCTTTCCGCCAAGGTCGATTTTCGGGTCTGGCTCGGTGTAACCTTTCTGACGTGCTTCCTTCACCGTTGTTGCAAAATCTTTTGTTGACGAGCAGTTGCTGAAAATAAAGTTCAGCGAACCCGAAAGAATTGCCTCAATCTTGATGATTTCATCGCCACTCTTGATTAAGTCCTTCAATGTGCTGATGACTGGCAAACCTGCGCCCACGTTGGTTTCGTAATAGAAACGGGCACCTGTTTTTGCCGCAAGAGCGTGAATGTTTGCATAGCGTTTGTAGTCGCTTGCGTTGGCAACTTTGTTCGGCGTAACCACCGAAATGTGTTTTTCCAACATTTCCTCGTATTTGTCGGCAACAGCGTAACTTGCTGTGTTATCGACATATACGCTATTTCTCAAATTCAAGGCCTTGATTTCTGCAACGTATGCATCCAAATCGGGTTTGCAACCTTTTGTCTTAATCAATTCTTCCCAATTATTCAAATCAATACCGTCAGTATCAATCAAATAGCCGTCAATATTTGAAATACCTACAATCTTTACATCGATTTTATTTTGTTTAATCAATGTGTCGTGTTGTGCGTTCACCTGACGGATAAGCTCGCCACCAATGGTTCCCGTTCCCACAACAAACACATTCAACGTAGTTGTATTCGACAAGAAGAATGATTCGTGTAATGAATTGAGTGCCTTGATTTTATCTTTTTCGTTGATAACAACCGAGATGTTCAGCTCGCTTGCTCCTTGTGCAATTGCAACAACGTTGATTCCGTTGATACTCAAAGCGTTGAAGAACTTGCTTGCCACGCCGGGGATGTTTTTCATATTTTCACCTACGGCGGCAATAATCGAAAGATTGTTTTCAACCTTGATAGAGTCAATCAATCCCGATTTCAATTCCATCTCAAACTCTTTGTTCAGAGCGTCTTTCGACTTTTGTGCCTCGTTAGGAAGCACGGCGAACGTGATGGAATGTTCCGACGAACATTGCGTAATCAAAATTACATTGATTGACGCTTCGGCAACGGCACGGAACAGACGCATAGAAATGCCTGCTTCGCCAATCATACCGCTACCTTGCACGGTTATCAAACTTACTTCGTCGATGGAAGAAATACCTTGAACGCGCAATTCTGAATTTGTGTTTTCCTTCGAGATGAGCGTTCCTTTTGCCGTTGGGTTGAAAGTATTTTTTATAATCACGGGAATATTTTTTGACATTGCTGGGATAACAGTTCGTGGTTCAAGCACTTTTGCGCCGAAATGCGACAACTCCATTGCCTCGGCGTAAGTCACGTGTTCAAGCGGGTATGCTTTTTTCACCTTACGTGGGTCGGCAGTCATCATACCGTCAACGTCGGTCCAGATTTCCAAGATGGAAGCATTGATGGCACGAGCGAAAATTGCAGCTGAATAGTCGGAGCCGCCACGGCCGAGTGTAATAGTCTCGTTGTCGTCGGTGCTGGCAATGAATCCTGTTGCCACAAACAATGTGTTAGTATTATTGATTTTTTTCTGAATGAGTTCGTCGGTTTTCTCAAAGTTGACCTTTGCCGCACCAAACGTTTTGTCTGTTTTGATTACCGTGCGTGCATCAAGAAATTCGCAGTTTACGCCACTCTGAGCGATAGTTTTTGCGATGATGTATGCTGAAAGACGTTCGCCCACGCTGGAAACCAAGTCCAACGAGCGAGGAGTAAGTTCGCGGATAAGCGAAATACCTGTGAGAATATCCTTAAGTTCAGAAAGGACATCGTTGGTGTATTGCTCGCAGTCGTCTTTGTAACTGCCAGACAATAAATTGTTTATCGTTTCAAAATGACGATTTTTGATTTCGGTCAACGTTTGGGTGAAATCGGTTGTGCCTTTTTTTGCCTTTGTGCAGCATTCAATCAACATATTTGTGACACCGCCAAGAGCTGATACCACAACAACTAACTGTTCCTTTGCGAGATTTTCCTTAATAATCGCAATCGTTTTCGTAATGTTTTCGGCGTTCTGCACCGAAGTTCCACCAAATTTTAAAACCTTCATAGATGTTATTCAAAAGTCTCCAAAAGTAATACAATTGCTGAATTTACGCAAAAATGAAATGGATTTTTTTGAATTAGTGGTTCTTCTCAATTTGCATTTTCCCGTTAACATAATTCTGCACATTTGCTCGCACAGCACCACACACAACCATTGCAATAATTATAATTTTTCTGTTAACTGTTCTATAAATCGTTGATATAATTGCAAATACACATCGTAATCAGCATTGTCCTTATGTATCAACATTGCCGAATAATACGATATACCATCAAAATCAATGGTTGCCGTTTGAAGAGTATATTTTTCTTTATGCAAATAGGAATTGAACCACATTTGAAACAATCTGTTCCGAATGTGTTGTTTTCCATCCATTGAATCGCAGATATAAACAGCTACACGATTTTTTTCTTCAAAGAAATGTTCAAAAACTGCAATTATTGTTTCTTTCAGTTTTACATCCTTAAGCGATGGCGTTTTCGTTTTATTTTGGATATAAAATTGATATACACCAATTTCTGAAATCATAAAATCTTCTGTAAATCCAATCTGCAATTGACAACCATTGTCAGTATGGAATTCAAAAGAGGTATCTGATTGAAAAGAAACTTTATATGGTGCAGTTTTATTTATCTTGGCAGCGGAAAGTATAATTTTCATTTGCCTACCCGCAAAGGAACTACGCCAATTTTCTTCATTTCTTCCAACGATAAATTATGTTCAATAGCGTATTCCCACTTTGAACGCAGTGCGATTGCCTGCCGAAAGGCCTCGGCGGCTTCTTCTCTTGTTTTGTATGTCTTAAATTTTCCCATTTTGTGTACGTGTTTATGTGGCAAATATACAATTTCAATTTGAAAAACTCATTTTGTTTCGAAATTATCCACTTTACCCTTGCAAAAATCCAAAATCTATTTTGTTCCATTTCTTTCGGCGGCGAAAGAAACGGAACCCAAAGAAAGGCCGCCGACGGACCCGCTCGGCTAAAAATCAACTGCGTTCCACTAAAGGCGTTGAAGTGCCACACTATCGTATGGAATAGATTATCGTTACATGGCACCAACGCCTTTCACGTTTCACTCCGTTGATTTTTTCACGCCTCTCGGCTCAGTCGGATGATTGTGCTAACAAAGATTCTCTTTTAGTTACATTATGTATTAAACCTCACTGAACGAGGAGGGTTCGCCTTCGCAGATGAGCGAACATATCTTTGAATGGAACGTAAAAACGTGTTCTATTTCAACACACACTCCATATTGTCATTCCCAAAACCACAGAAACCTTTATCGGAAGAGAATCTCATCCACGTGTAGGTAGGATTTTCTTTGTTGGCGATGATGGTGTCGATTGCAGATTTGTTGCGCATGGAAAACGAAAATTCATTCTGAACTTCATATGATTGCTGTATGATATATCGGAAGTTAAACGTATTTTTATCTACATTTAAATCTATGAAACTCTCACCCGAAATAATTATATTCTGGTTTTCTAATCGCATACTTGCAAATGGAAGACATCCACAGTCACAATTACTTTTGAACGACCAAGCTTCGCTGCCATGAAATTCGGTCACCGTAAACGTTAATGCGTCATTGTCGCTAATGAACTGACATTTTTGATTTTTTTCATACGAAAAGAAGGGCACATTGGGAAAAGGGTCACATTCGATTGTTTTACACGATGTTGCTATTACGCAAACTATGAGTACAATTTTCTTCATCAATTACTCTTCTATCGAACAATTCTTTTTCAAGAATAAATTCTCGATTACCGATAATAGTATGTAGCAAAGAATGATGTACGTAAGGGCGCGGAGTTGCAAAATTGCAAGCAGCAGAACCGCCAAAATCAGAAATCCGTAGCGGATTTTGTTGTCGTTCCAACTATAATTTTTGAACTTGAGCGAAAACATTGGTATTTCGGAAACCAGCAACACCGAGAATACAAGCACCAGCACGTCGATTATTATCACAGGAATGTAGTCGAGGTTAGGCATAAATGCGAACGATGCAAAGAAAATCGCGTTTGCTGGCGTTGGCAACCCTATAAATGAGCACGTTTGGCGTTCGTCAATGTTGAATTTAGCAAGGCGAAGCGCCGAAAACGCCACAATAATATATGGAAAGAACACCAATGCGTAGTAGTACCATTCAAGCGGTTCGTTTTCCACCAATGTGCCAGCAAACAATATATGTTGGATAATTCCCGAAGTGATTGCAGCTGGTGCGAAACCAAAGGTGACGAGGTCGGCAAGCGAATCGAGCTCTTTGCCGATTGGCGACGAAACCTTGAGCAAGCGCGCCGAAAATCCGTCACAAAAATCGAAAACTGCGCCGCAGAATATCAGTGCAACCGTCCATTCGAGCGATGCAAACTGCGAGGTTGCGACAACAACAGCAAATACTCCGCACAGCAGATTGCAGAGTGTAAGTATATTTGGAATATGTTTTTTCATTGCAATGAATTTTTATAAGTGCAAGGTAGTTGATTTTTTCATACAAAGTTCTTTTTAAAGAATTTTTTGCATCACAATCACGTCTTCGTAGCCTGTTTCGTGAATCAGCCAGTCTTTTTTTATGCCGACTTGCTGAAATCCTGCTTTGGAAAATAACGAGATGCTAATGGTATTTCCGACGGGAATTTCCACATACGTTTGATGAAGCAAAAGCATTGAACGACAATATGTTAGTAAACAATCCAATGCTTTGGTGGCAAATTGTTTGTGTTGGAACTGTTCCGCAACAAAAATCCCTATGCCAGCACGACGATTGTGCGCGTCAAAATCATATAAATCAATGGTTCCCACTGTTTTACGGATTGACTTGTCTTCAATCATCAAGCGAAGTTGTTTTGCCGCGTAAATATCGGTTTGCGCAGCTTCAATATAGTCGTGGAGCATTTGTCGCGAAAACGGTGCAATGGTTGAGCTCACTTGCCAGATTTTCGTGTTGTTTTCCCACTGGTAAAGCAATTCCTCGTCGCTCGGTTCCAACGCGCGAAGACGCAATTCTGCCGTTTCAAGTAGCTGTTCGTATGTCATAATCACCATTTTGAAGCGAAAGTACGAAATTTTGCGTTATACGAAACAGCAAATCATTTACGTTTTTTATACCTTTGCGTTTGTATGAAAAAAGTTTTCAAAATAATAGGGATAAGTCTCGCAGTTGTAGTGTTCGTTCTTGTGGTTGCGGCGGTGGCTGTCCCGTATTTCTATAAAGACGAGATAATGCATGTGGTGACCGAAAAGGTCGGCAAGCAAATCAAAGCAGATATTTCATTGAGCAAAGTCGATGTGAGCGTGTTTGGAAACATTCCCACAATTTCAATCCAGATGCACGATGTGTTTGCAAGGTCAACAGAAACGTTTCGCCGAAGCGAATTCCGCGGAATTTCAACCGACACGGCTTTTTATGCAAAACGAGTGTTGCTGTCGTTTAATGTGCTGGATTTTTTGTTTAAGAATTACGTTGTGCAACAAGTGGTTGCGCACGACGCAAAGGTGAATTTCTTTATGGATTCGCAGTCGCACCACAACTGGGGATTTTCAATTGAGTCGGATAGCTCGGGAAACGATATGTTTGTGGAACTGTCGAAAATCCGATTCCGTAACACGTTGCTGGAATACCACGATGCGGCATCGAACATTTCCGCTTCGGAATGGTTCGACAAAATTAATTTTGCGGGAAAATTTCAAGGTGACGACTTTTTCGTGGATGTGTTTGCGGCGTTTACCAACAAACAGTTTACCTATAAATCAAAAGATTATTTTCCTCGTTCGTCGTTTAAATGCGATGTGTCGTTGCTTCGTGACAGCTCAACATATATGGTGAAAAAATTGAAACTCGAAACGCCGATTGGGCTTGTTCTTTCCGAAGGAACGGTTAACTGCTTGAAAAACAACGACTATGCCGTGAATCTTTCAATGAATGTGGAAACCACGATTGACAAAATTTTCCGTGTCCTTCCCCAAAACACCGTTGACAGCCTTGCACAATATAAATTGCGCTCCGACATTTTTGTTGAGGGCAACGTGAAGGGAAAAATCACAAAGAAAACGATGCCGGGAATAGTCTGCAATGTGGCGTGCACACGGGGAAGCGTGTTATTCGAAAAAACGAAATACAGTTTTTCAACCAAAGGCACTCTGAAAGCGAACGACATTTCGCAACTGAAATCGTATTCCTACACTTCGGTCGCCACTTCGGTTGAAACGGGAAATTCAAAATTATCACTAAAATCAGGTGAGATTACAAATTTCGACAATCCACGATTTGCAATTGAAGGATTGCTAAACCTTACCATTGACGACATTGCGTTTTTGATGAAAATAAACGACTACGGCGTTGCGGGAAATGTAACGGGAACGCTTTCGTGCAGTGGATTGTGCGACGATGTTGTGAATTTTTCACAGGATTTCTTCAAAAAAACAAAATTCGAGGCTGATGTTCGATGTGGCAACGTGTCGGTTTCGGCGCCCGAAAATTCGCCATACGATTTCAGCAACGTGGCGGGACATTTTGTGTTTTCAGGCGGTACTGTTTCGCTCGACAGCGTGTCGGGAACTTTGCAGTCGCAATCGTTCACGTTGCAGGGACGGGCGTCTGATTTTCTGCAATATGTTCTGTTTGACGACGTTAACACACATTGTAACCTCAATTGTACCATAGAAAGCATCAACGTAACACCGTTCTACGATCATTATAAATCATTGGAACCATCATCGGGAACGGGGCAATTTCTCGGAAGCATCCGCTTCGAGACGAAAAAACTTGACTTCGACCCATATTACGTGATGAATCTTGCGTCAATCATAAGATTTACCGAAAATTCAATTGAACTGTCGGAAATCAATGCAAGCACATTGCAGGGACGGCTCACAACAGGCTCGCTGAAGTTGACCGATATGCCCAACAGCACCATTAAATGCGATGCTTCGGGCGTGATAGAAAAAATGTCGGCAAAGGATATTTTCAACACGTTCGACAATTTTGACCAAACCATCATCACCGCAAACCAAATCGACGGCGCACTTTCGGGTTCTGTGAAACTTTCCACAATGATGGACAAGGACTACAATCCAATTTATTCAACAACTAACGCGCTGGCTGACATTGTGATAGAGGACGGTTCGGTGAACAACGTGGAAACGTTGATGGAAATTGGCAAAAAAATGAAAATGCAGGAGGAATTCGCAAATATCTCATTTTCAACGCTGAAAAACACAATCTGTCTGAAAAACGACACATTATATATTCCCGATATGAATATCGCGGCAAGCGCATTCGAAATGCTATTTTCGGGAAAACATAACATTGAAAATAATACTTTCAGTTATTACGCGACGATATTTCTGAAAAAAACATTGTCGCTGAAGTTCCGAAATAAAAATAAAGAAAACGAAGATTTTGGAGAAATCGAGAAGAATAACGATACAAATCTAAAGATTCCTATAAAAATTATTGGCAATCCTGATGACTATACCGTTGACTACGATTTTAAAAAATCGAAGGAAAACGTGAAGACGAGCCTCGACTCGCAAAAGTCGGAGTGGAAGGAGATTTTTGGCAAAGAATCATCGGACGAACCAACAGAGAAAAAAGAAAAAACTGAAGAACCCAAAGTTGAAACCGATTTCCAAATACAATGGGATTAATGAACGTATCCAACTACCGGACCATACGAAGAATTAAATGGTTGTTTTTCACGATAGCCGTCGTGATTTTGGTTGTTGGTTTTGTCTTCTTCAACACAACTATTAACGACATACGCAAGGAAGAACGGGTAAAAGTAATGCTGTGGGCCGATGCCGTACAACAACGCAACTCGCTGTTGGAATACGCCACAAAATTGTTCGATAAACTGAAAGACGAGGAACTTCAGAAGGTTGAGCTGTGGCGTGAATCGCAACAATTGATTATGGAAGTAGAAGATTCTCAATTCCTTACGTTCCTACTTTCGATTATAACCAATAATAAGGATATTCCTATTATTTTGACCGATGCCGACAAAAATGTGATTACCACGATGAATCTCAACGAGAATCTGTCGGTGAACAAGCCTATTCCTGCAAATATTTCGGAGCGGTTCCGCAAATACGAGCCGCTGAAGGTTTCGTACAAAGGTAAAGTAATCAATTACTTGTTTTATTCCGATTCGCAGATTTTCAACGAGTTACAGGAAATGATTAATAATATGATTCATTCCTTCATTGTGGAAGTCGCGCAGAACGCGGTTTCAGTTCCTGTGGTGATTACCAACAGCGACACGACAGACATTTTTGCCTATGGAAATATCACGGAAAAACGGATTCGTGAACTTTCATCGGAATCGGTAAAGGATTTTGTTCAAGACAATATGTATGAAAATCAGGCAATTCCAATAATGATTGACCAAAATACGGCAGGGCTGATTTTCTACAAGGATTCGGAACTCATCACCCGACTGACTTATTATCCAACCATTTTGATTATCATTTCATTGTTGATTTTGCTTGGCGCGTACGTAACATTCCGCTCGTTCGACAAACACGAGAAAGACCAACTGTGGGTTGGAATGTCGAAGGAAACCGCGCATCAGCTTGGTACGCCAATTTCGTCGTTGATGGCATGGTTGGAATTGTTGAAAATGAAAGACATTGAACCTGAAGTGATTGACGAAATAGGAAAAGACATCAACCGATTGGAAACCATAGCTGGCAGATTCTCGAAAATCGGCTCACAACCCAATCTTTCGAAAGAAAATGTGGTGGAAATTGTGATGAATTCCGTTAATTATATGAAAACGAGAACTTCGAAAAACGTTGAATATAAAACAATTATGCCGTCAGAGCCGATTTATGCGAAATTAAATCCATCGTTGCTCGCGTGGGTAATTGAAAACATCTGGAAAAACGCCATCGACGCAATGCAGGGGAAAGGGCAACTTACGGTTGAGGTTTCTCAGGAAAATTCCATTGTGAATATTGATGTGACCGACACGGGGAAAGGTCTGCCACGAAAGAAGTTCAAGACGATTTTCAATCCTGGATATACCACAAAGTCGCGTGGTTGGGGATTAGGATTGAGTTTGGCGCAACGCATTGTAAAAGAATATCATAATGGAAAAATTGTAGTAAAATCGTCGGAAATTGACAAAGGCACCACCATTCGGGTGAGTTTGCCCATCATTACATAAATTGCTATGAATACACCTATTGATTATCAGTATATTATCCGTTTGGGTTGGAAAGAATACAACCCGCAGCGCGAAATTGCCGATGTGCAGGATTTGAGCGTGAATGTGTCAACCAACAAGGTTTTTAAACTTACATTGGTTGACGGCGGTTGCTTGATGGTGAAAGTTTCGAGTTTCGGGAAATTCGAGAATTTCAAGGACGACCACACTATTATTAATGTGCTTGCCAACAACTTGGAATATCCCTACGAATCGTTCCTGTCGAGCTCGCTGATGAAAAACGACGAATTGTTTTTATACCGCTACGAAGACACTGTTGCCGATGTGTGGATGGTGTTCTACCGTCCAGTACGAATTGCGGAACGGCTTCCTAAACGGCTGAGCGACAATCAAGTGCGGGTTTTCGGACAAGAAATGGCGAAGTTCCACAAAATGTGTGCGAAATTAGCACCAGTGTTGCCGCATTCATCGAAAAATCTGCAAAAAGACATTATGCAATTGATGCGAAACCTCGAAAATCCCGAACATGCGGAGCAATTTCGTGGCAATGTGGATTTAATCCGCGAGCAATGCAATATTTTCCTGAAAAATATTGATGAATTAGGATTCAATTTGTTTCCGAAAATTCCTGTGTTTGTTGATTGGAACATTGGAAATTTTTCGGTTCGGAGCGACGGCTCGCTCTATTCCCGTTGGGACTACGACTGGTTTCGAATGAGTTCGCGCATAATGGATTTTTATATGTGCAGCCGCGTGGTTTCAAATATTGGCGACAAAACCGATTTCAGTTACACCGCCACGCAGCTCAACGAGGAACGATTCCTTATGTTTTTGGAGGAATACCACGCAATTTTCCCGCTGACCGAAAACGAAGTCCGCTTTATCAAGGAAGCCTACCGATTCTTTATTCTGCATTATGTAATCAGTAATGGCATCTACTTCTTCTCCGACAGTTATGCGAAAAAGCTGAAAAAAGAAGCTGTGGAACAATATTTTCCAGCGTTGGACGCTGTTTTCAATGCAGATTTGATTTTGCGGAGATTGAATATTTAGTTTACGGTGAGTTCAGCGACTTATGGTGTACTCCCTTCGATTCACAAGTGAATTAAACATAAAACCACCATAACGACAGATAACTATTTTCCAGGGGTCAACATTCTTATCAATACTAATCTCAATACGGGAACCCGTATCAACTTCGGAACATATCACCTTTGTAGTACCATCAGGCAAGTATTTGAATGTATTACATCTATACACATCAACACCACCATTAGAACTATCTTCTATATGCATATAAACATGCCTATCGTCCTCAACATATTCAAACACATAACATTTACCAACAGAATACGATGTGTCACGACCATTTTCGTAAGTACAAACAACATCACAACTAACATACTTTTGAGAAAACCCCAAACATGGCAACAAAATCGCAAAAACTAATAGAATCCTTTTCATATCATTTATTTTTCACAAAGATACGAAATCTGATCAAAACAACCTTATCTCAAAAACAATAGTGCTACTAATGCGCCTCAAGCCAATTGTTTCCAACGCCCATTTCGGCTATCAGCGGAACTTTGAGCGACACGGCGTTTTGCATTTCTTCTGAAACGATTGTTTTCATTGTTTCCAATTCATCAGGAAAAACATCGAAATTCAATTCGTCGTGAACTTGCAAAATCATGCGGCTACGCATATTCATTGATTTCATCCGCTCGAAAATGCGAATCATCGCAATTTTTATAATGTCGGCGGCAGAACCTTGTACAGGTGCATTGATGGCGTTTCGCTCGGCAACGCCTCGAATTGTGGCATTTTGCGAATTAATGTCTGGCACATAACGACGACGGGCAAACATGGTTTCCACATAGCCTTTTTCGCGTGCCGAATTAATGTATGAATCCATCAACGCCTTTACTTTTGGATAATTTGCAAAATAGCTGTCAATCAACTCTTGCGCTTCTTTGCGGGGAATATTTAAGTTTTGTGACAAACCAAACGCCGTTGTTCCGTAGGAGATGGCGAAATTCGCCGATTTTGCCTTTCGGCGTTGGTCAGAAGTGACTTCGCCAAGAGGGACATTGAAGATTTTTGCCGCCGTTGCACTGTGAATATCTTCGCCATTCTGGAAGGCGGAAATAAAATGCTCGTCACCGCTGAAATGCGCAATCAGCCGCAATTCTATCTGTGAATAGTCGGCAGAAAGGAAGGCATTGCCTGCTTGCGATGGAATGAACACCTTGCGGATTTCGCGTCCCATTTCGGTACGAACGGGAATGTTTTGCAAGTTCGGATTTGTGGAACTCAACCGTCCCGTTGCAACAACCGCCTGATTAAACGAAGCGTGGATGTTTCCCGTGCGTTTGTTCACCAACAATGGAAAACTATCAATGTAGGTTGACAGCAATTTTTTCATTTCCCGATATTCCAAAATCAGAGGCACAATCGGATGTGCATCTTTCAGTTTATCAAGAACTTCCTCGCCAGTGGCATATTGTTTCGTTTTTGTTTTTTTAGCTTTTTCGGTGATTTCAAGTTTATCAAACAAGATTTCGCCCAACTGTTTCGGAGACCCTATATTGAATTGAGTTCCAGCGTGTTCGTATATTTTTGCTTCGATTTCGGAAACTTTTGCGGAAATCACTTTCGACAACTCTTTCAACGCCTCGGAATCAATCCGTACGCCTGTCATTTCCATTTCGCTCAATACGGGTGCCAACGGACATTCTATTGTTTTATACAATTCATATTGCCCAAGTCGTTTCAGCTCAGTTTCCAACAACGGTGTGGCTTGAAAAATGCAGTCGGCTTGTTCGCCGAAAATGTTTCGAACATCGTTGAGTGGCACATCGAAAAACGAAAACTGTCCAAGTTTTTTCCCCACAACGTCCTCAATTCTAATACAATTATGCGACAATGTTTGACGCGCAATTGTTTCCAACGAATGGCGTGTCTCGGGCTGCAAAATATAGTGCGCCAACATACAATCGTGTAACTCGCCGCCTAAGCGGATACCGTATTTTGACAACAAAGACACCGCATATTTGAGGTCATAGGTGTATTTTGTGCTACACGATGCAAATATGGGAGAAAATTTTGTAATTAATTCATTTACAGTTTGTTCGTCTTTTGGAAATGGAAGATAATGTGCCTCGCCGTTATTCCACGAAAACGCGATACCCACAAGTTCGGCATTGATTGCCTCCTGCGAACTTCCACACACAGCGAATGAATATTCTAGCTGTTTCGAAAGCGTCTTCGCAAAAGAATCAATCTGCGTTACTATTCGGTAATTCCCTGTAATTTGTTGAGGTTCAGCTTGCTTTTGTACTTGCGGAGTTTCCGTGGCAAACAAATCCAATTGCAATGAACCATCTTGTTTTTCTTCATTTTTTACAACAATTTTTTTCGGCTCTATAGTAGTTTGCAACATTCGTTGCGCAAGTCCAAACAACTCAAGTTCGTTGAATTTTGCTTGAAGAGCTTCTTTGTTATATTCTTCTTTTTCAAAGTTATACGAATCAAAATCAATAGGAACGCTTGTGCAGATTGTTGCTAATTTCTTCGACAGCAGCACTTGTTCCTTTGCTTCGACAAGTTTTTCCTTTTGTTTGCCTTTCAATTCGTTGATATGCTCATAAATGCCTTCAATGCTGTCGAATTGTGAAATGAGCGCCTTCGCAGTTTTTTCACCAACGCCGGGAGCTCCGGGAATATTATCGGAGCTGTCGCCCCAAAGTCCTAATAAATCAATTACTTGTTCTGGCCGTTGAATGCTGAATTTGTCTGCAACCTGTTTCGGTCCCATTATGTCGATGCCATTGTGACCGAGGCGGTACATATAAATAGTGTCCTCAACGAGCTGTGCGTAATCCTTGTCGGGCGTGACCATATAAACCATAAAGCCCTTGCGTGACGCTTGTTTTGCCAGAGTGCCAATCACGTCATCGGCCTCGTAGCCTTCAACTTGCACAACGGGAATATTCATTGCCTTTACAATGTCGAACACTTCTGGAATAGAGGCCTTCAAATCTTCGGGTGTCGCTTGTCGGTTGGCTTTGTAGCTTTCATACATCTCGTGGCGGAACGTTTTGCCTTTAGGGTCGAACACCACGCCGATGTGGGTTGGTTTTTGCGAACGAATCATTTCGTAAAGCGTGTTCACAAAGCCAAACACCGCCGATGTGTTCACGCCCTTGGAATTCACACGGGGATTGTTTATGAACGCAAAGTATGAACGATACAATACTGCATGACCATCTATCAAAAAAAGTTTTTTTTCTTCCATAGCAAAACCTATTTACAATATTCCTGTTGCATCCGAAGCATTTCGTCGCCATACATATCTGTGAAACCATTGTCGAGAGCGAGTTTTACTGTTTTGCAGATTTCTTTCGCTGATGCTCCTTTTGCCTGCAACGCATACGCTTTGTTTCGGTATGCGTAAGAATTCGACGGATTCAATTGTATTGATTTGTTGATGTAATCCAGCGAGGTCTGAATCTTCCCGAGTTTTAAGTACGCCCACCCGGCATTATTGAGGGCGTATGCGTCATCAGGATTGCTATTCAGAACTTTATCAAAATATGTTATAGCAGATTCATACTCTCCCTGTTCCGACTTGCACAATCCCATATTAACCAGAGCTTCAATACTTTGTGGCATTTGGGCGAGAATCTTTTCAAGAGCCCATTCCGCTTCGGGAAAACGGTTTAAATAAATTGCGCTTGCCGAAAGATTAGTAAGAAGGCTGATATTAGTGGAATCCTTGTGGCACAACGGTTGCAAAAGTTCAAATGCCTTTTCGTTTTGATTTGTAAGCACATACATAGCGCCCAAATTCGCTTCGAAAAACACTTTTGTGGAATCGCCGGAGTAGAGCAACGACAACACTTTTAAGTGGCTATGAATCGCCGATTGGTACTTTTCAAACTCAACTTCCCACAATGCTTTTTCCATCCACGCTTCCACGCAATTGGAGTCAATGGAAATCGCCGCTTCTAACGAATGGAGCTCCGCTAAGTAGTTTTTCAGTTCCTTATAGCATTTTGCACGGTGAACGTAGTAGTCGGAACGCAACGGGCACACGCCCAGCACCTCGTTGACCACTTCGAGCGAACCTTGATAATCTTTGGAATCAAAAAGGGAAAGTGAGACCGAGTAAAGAGAATCACATTTTTGGCTTTGGGCAGCAAACGCCAGCGCACAGGCTGCTAATATGCCAAAAATGCGTTTCTTCATACGGATTAGTCATTCTTTTTGAACGGATTGTAAAATTCTCTAATTTTTCCTTTTTTCGTTGTTTTACGGGCTCCCGGTTTGTAGTCCTTGTTTTCGTAGCGGTCGCGTGCCTCGTCCTGTTTTTTCTCAAGAGCTTTGGCGCGTTTGCGTGTTGCTGCGTTCGGGTGGGAACCCATTTGGTTGTGTTTTGCGGAATTATAACGGTACGAATATTTCTCGTTTTGTTTCATTCGTTTCACCGTCTTTTTATTCTGCATGCGCTTGCGGCTTGCTTCGTAGCGTTCGGTGTGTTCTTTTTCCTTTTTAGCCTGAAGTTTCGCTTGTTCTTTTTTGCTCAAATGAGTGGTTTTGTTCACGCTTGATTTAAAGTTGTCCTGTTGCTTCATTTGCTTTTTGCTTGCGCGCGAAGCTTTTGGAGCGCTCACTTTTTCCTTACGGTGACTTGTTTTCCGTGATTGAACTGTTTCATCGTCGTCGTACTGGGCGAATGCGGTTGTGCCCACCACCAATAAACCTAATAATAGAACTAATTTCTGTAATTTCATCTCTACAATCAATTTTCCGAGCCAAAAGTAGTCAATATACGTTTATGAAAAACAATGTGTTAATAAAAAATCAAAACTGATATTCTCACCATTGTTTTTCAAATTCGGAAATCCATTTTGTTCCATTTCTTTCGGCGGCGAAAGAAACGGAACCCAACTCAGTCGGGAATTCGTGTTTACAAAAATTTTGGTCTGACGTGACGGCGTTCATTAACTACTTTTTATCGTTAAAACAAAATAATAGGAAAAAGTGAATTGACAAATGTGATTACATATAACAGAAGTAGATAATTGCAATTCATAATAAATAGTGATTGCCAATTTTCAAAGAATGAAATATTTTTGCGAAGCAAAATTTTAAGGAATGAAACTTTCGGAGTTAAAAAACGGTGAGACCGCCGTGATTGTAAGGGTTTCCGGACACGGAGGGTTTCGGAAGAGAATAATGGAAATGGGCTTTGTCCGTGGGCAGGATGTGACCTCGGTTATAAACGCACCAATGAACGACCCTATCAAATACTCAATAATGGGGTACGATGTTTCATTGCGACGAAGTGAAGCGGAACTTATCACGGTGCTTTCGCCTGAAGAAGCCGACGCAATGCTTTCGGCGGAAGACGCAAAAGCTCCGAATTACTATGCCTGCGGTGAATGTTGCGCCTGCAATAATGGATGTTTCTCAAATCTTCATAAAACTACCCAACGAAATATCATCAACATTGCGTTTGTGGGAAATCCCAATAGCGGAAAAACATCGTTGTTCAACGCTCTTTCGGGTGGTCACGAACATGTGGGCAACTATAGCGGCGTGACAGTTGATATAAAAACAGGTCATTTTAACTATCGTGGCTATCATTTCAACGTGACTGATTTACCAGGAACATATTCGTTATCAGCATATTCGCCAGAAGAAGTGTACGTTCGTCGGCATTTGAAGGATTCTTTGCCCGATGTGATAATCAACTCGGTGGTTGCTTCGAATTTGGAACGGAATTTATATCTGACAACCGAATTGATTGACTTAAACCAGCGCGTGGTGGTCGCATTAAACATGTACGACGAACTGTCGGCAAGCGGAGCTAAACTTGACTACGAAAAACTTGGTTCCATGATGGGCATACCAATGGTTCCAACTGTTGCAAAAAACGGACAAGGACTTGATAAACTGCTTGATACGGTGATAGAATTGTTCGAGGGAAAGAATGCGGAAGCCCGTCACGTACATATAAATTATGGTAGCGTGATGGAACCCGAAATCACTGCGTTGAGCGAGATTCTACATAAGGCGACCGACTTGCCACAAGAATTTCCGGCACGATACTGGGCAATCAAACTGATAGAAAACGACAAAGAGGCAATTTCGGTGCTTCAATCCTGCGAACAGTATCAGGAATGGACGGAAATAGCGAAATCTTCGGCGGAAATGATTCAGCGTCAGTTGGATACTGATGTGGAAACTGCACTGAGCGATGCAAAATATGGTTTTATTTCGGGCGCATTGCACGAAACATTCACCGAAGGTAAAGTTGATATAAACAAATATACAAGAAGAATAGATAAGCTGGTGGCTAACAGGTGGTTAGGTTTCCCATTTTTTATTTTCTTAATGTGGCTGATGTTCTATGTGACATTCGAACTTGGTTCGTATCCACAGGATTGGATTGAAATGGGATTCAGTGCGTTAGCCGATTGGTTCAATTTAATTTTGCCCGAAAATTTCCTACGTTCATTGATTGTTGATGGTATTCTCGCCGGGATTGGAGCAGTTTGTTCGTTTGTCCCGAACATTTTGCTGTTGTATTTGTTCATCTCGCTGATGGAAGATTCTGGCTATATGTCGCGGGCGGCGTTTATTATGGACAATCTGATGCATAAGATGGGACTTCACGGAAAATCGTTCATTCCAATGTTGATGGGATTTGGCTGCAATGCGCCGGCAATTATGGCAACGCGAACAATCGAGAGCCGAAGTAGCCGACTTATAACAATGTTGGTGATTCCATTTATGTCGTGTAGCGCACGGTTGCCGATTTATGTGTTGTTTACGGGGACGTTCTTCCCCAATCACGCTGCAACGATGATGATTTTGCTCTATATTACAGGTATTTTAGTGGCGGCAATCAGTGCGAAATTGCTTCGTATTGTGAAATTTGGCGAAGACGAGACTCCTTTTGTTATGGAACTTCCTCCATATCGAATGCCAACGGCACTTGCGGTATTGAAACACATGTGGGAAAAATGCGTGCAGTATCTTCGAAAAATCGGAACGGTAATACTTGGCGCATCCGTCATAATTTGGGTGTTGAGTTATTTCCCCCGTCCAATGATTGAAGAAACAACCGAAACGGGCGAAACCATATTGGTAGAGGCTCCAGCAGGTGAAGTTGATTGCGAGAATTCATACTTAGGCAAATTCGGGAAAATTATAGAACCCGTTATGCGACCATTGGGATTTGATTGGAAAGCAAGCGTGGCTGTTGTGGCGAGTCTTCCAGCTAAAGAAATCGCTGTCAGTACATTAGGCGTATTGTATGGAAATATTGACGAAGATTCACTTGGGGAAGCTCTAATAAAATCAGGCTCGTATTCGCCGGCTGTGGCACTGGCAATGATGATATTCATGTTACTCTGTTTCCCTTGCTTGGCGACAATAGCAGCTATATACGGAGAGTCAGGCAAAAAACGCTGGGCGGCATTTACAATTATATATAACACCCTTGTCGCTTGGATACTTGCCTTTATTGCATTTAAAGTTGGAAATGTGTTTTTATAATTTTTTTTAAGTTTTGTTTGACGGAAAAGGCGGATTCATTTCCGCCTTTTTTATTTCTCAATAATGCCGCCAGCAACCAAATCGTTGTCTTCGTAGAAAACCGCCGACTGCCCCGGTGTGACCGCCCATACCGGATTTTCGAATGAAACCTTGTACCAGCCATTTTCCTGCCGTTCCACCATGCATGGAGCAGGTTGCGTGTTGTAACGGATTTTGACGCATAATTTTTCCACAGGATCAAACGAGTCGTATTTTGAAAAATGCACATTCGACACGTATAATTCCCGTGTGAGCAAATCATCGCGGAAGCCAATTTTTATTGTATTCGATTCTTTGTCAACCGATTGCACGTATGCGGGAATGCCCAAAGCAATGCCCAAACCTTTCCGTTGTCCAATTGTGTAAAACGGAAATCCTTGATGCTCACCGATTTTTTTGCCATCCATGGAAAGAAAATCGCCCTTCTTTATAATAGAGTCAATGTTTGGCACATAGCTTCGTAAAAATCCACGATAATCATCGTCGGGAATAAAGCATATTTCCTGACTTTCAGATTTTTGTACTAAATCTATAAATCCGTGTTTTTCAGCGAGTTCCTTAATTTCGTTTTTTTTGTATTTACCCAGCGGAAACAGCGTTTTCGACAATTGTTCCTGCGAAAGATGCCACATCACGTAGGATTGGTCTTTGGTGGAATCAACACCACGAGTTACGAAATATTTCCCGTCGTTCGACGAAATTTGCGCATAGTGTCCTGTGGCGATTTTCTCGCAGCCCAATTCTTCAGCTTTTTGCAGAATATATTTCCATTTTACGTTTGGATTGCAGACCACACACGGATTTGGTGTACGGGCGTTCATATATTCATCAACGAAATTCCGCACAACGCATGCTTTGAACGCATCTTTCACATCGACAACATAATGTGGCACGCCAAGTTTTTGTGCAAATGCACGGGCATCGTCCACCGATTTGGAACTACAGCATCCTGTTTGAATTTCGCCCGAATCCCACAACTGCAATGTGATTCCGACCACCTCATATCCTTGTTCCTGCAGCAGCAAAGTAGTAATGCTACTGTCGATTCCGCCACTCATTGCAACTGCAACTTTTTGTTTTTTCATAACGCATCCTTATTTTGACAAACAGAACCTCCGTAAAATCTTTCTAATTGACTCAGCACCAACTTGTTCTATCACTTGTTCGGTGATTTTATAAAATTGTGCCGCCACCACATCGTCGTTTGCGGCAATATGCTCGTATGAGGCGACCGTGCATTCATATACCAAATCGCAGGTGAAATACATCACTCCGCCATATACGTATGTGTTTGGAAATGAACCTTTATAGTCCTTCGACACAATTTCGAGTTCCAATTCTTCCTTAATCTCCCGACACAACGCCGTTTCCGCCGATTCCAACGGATCGACAAAGCCACCTGGCAAATCAAGTGTTCCTTTTCCTGGGTCAAACGCCCGCTTGGTCAGCAACACACGGTTTTGGGAATCCCGAATAATTGCTGCCACAGCCGTTGCCGCATTGTAATAAAACACAAATCCGCACGTTCCGCATTTGCTTGCCTTTACGCCATACGGTTCAAACTGTCTGCATCCGCAACGAGGACAATATTGCAAAACGTTCTGAGGATGAAATGTTCTGTCCATTACTTGTTTCTTTTCTTATTTACAAATGGTTTCTTCGTTGTTTTTCCCTTGTGGAATCGGGGATTTTCGTGAGGTTTGGTTTCCATTCCATTCTTTTTATACCAAAAGAAAAACGACTTTTGTTTGTCTTTTTCATCTTTCGTTTTTGCCGAAAAAACTGGCTCCAACGTGTATGGATTTACGCCTGTGTAAAACATTGTGGTTGAGAGCGTCATAGGTGTTGGTGTGAAATCCTGCACTTGTTCGGGCATCACGTGAAGAGAACGGAGCCGTTGTTCCAATTTGCTCATATCCTGTGCCTTACAACCAGGGTGTGACGAAATGAAATAGGGGATGATTTGCTGTTTCAAGCCATATTTTTGATTCAATTCGTCGAATGTCTTTTTAAAATCCTCGAACAACGAAAACGACGGCTTACGCATCAGTTTCAAAACGGAATCTTCCGTATGTTCGGGTGCCACTTTCAACCGTCCTGACACGTGTTTGCGAATCAACTGCGACATATATTCGTGTTCGCCTTCGGCTCCATGCAACAAATCATAGCGAATGCCGCTACCGATAGTTATGTGTTTGATTCCAGGAATCCGTTCCACACGTTCGTATAAACGAACTAAACGGATATGACTGTCGTTCAAATTCTTGCATTTTTGCGGGAATAAACATGACGGTCGTTTGCATTTTTCGCACAAACGTTGGTCTCTGCCGTGCATGCCATACATATTTGCCGATGGCGCGCCCAAATCGGTTATATGTCCTTTGAAATGAGGCGATTGTGCAATTTTCTCCAGTTCAGCGATAATGGATTCTTCGCTTCGGCTTGCAATAAACTTGCCCTGATGTGCTGAAATAGTGCAGAAACTGCACGCACCGAAACAACCACGATGAATCGTTACTGAGTCCTTTATCATATCATAGGCGGGAATCGGCGGTTTTTTCGCATAGCGGGAGTGGGGGAGACGGGAATATGGCAAAGCATATACTACATCAAGTTCTTCGGTGGTCATTGTTGGATTTGGTTCATTTACAATAATATACAAATCCCCGAATCGTTGTGCGATTTTCTCTGGTTTGCACAAGTTAGATTGTTCTTCGATGATGCGGAAATTTTTGGCATCAAGAATTTTGTTTTTCAGGCAATCTTCGTAGGAATATAGTTCCACAGGCTTTTTCGCACAGCCGTCAATCGACGGAGCCACATACGCCGTCTGTGGAATTTCTGTCATTTCAGAAATAGTTTTGCCTTCCTGTAATGCTTTGGCAACTGCAACAATGGCTTGTTCGCCCATTCCATACACCAGCAAATCGGCTTTGCTGTCAATTAAGATTGATTTTTTATATGAATCAGACCAATAATCGTAGTGCGAAAATCGGCGGAGCGAAGCCTCTATACCGCCAATAACCACGGGAGTTTCGGGGAAAAGTTGTTTCAAAATGTTGGAATAAACCGTTACAGCGTAATCTGGCCGTTGTCCCGCCAATCCGCCTGGCGTGTAGGCATCGTTGGAGCGGAGTCGTTTTGTGGCGGTATAATGGTTCACCATAGAATCCATACTGCCCGAATTTACGCCGAAAAACAAACGTGGCGTGCCCAATTTCTTAAAATCCCGTAGGTCGTCACGCCAATTCGGTTGTGGCACCACGGCGACACGAAACCCCGCATGCTCCAGCACGCGTGCAATTATTGCCGTGCCAAACGCAGGGTGGTCAATATACGCATCGCCCGATATGAGAATCACATCAACGTAATCCCATCCCAGACGTTCCATTTCCTTTTTCGACGTAGGTAATTCCACTTGCAAATGATTTTTGCAAAAATAGGAAATTTCCCGACGTATTCTCGTTTTCAAAAAAAGTGTATTTTTGCGCCGAAAAATAAGTGATAAACAGATAGAGTCATTCTTATGAAAAAACTTTTCTTCCCTTTATTGGTAGCCGTTTTTGCGGCAGTTCAGGCAAATGCGTATCAATTTTCGGCTGAAAGTCCAAGTGGACACATGTTATATTACGACATTATTTCTCAAGAAGATAAAACAGTTAATGTAACTTATGAAAAAAACACAAATGAGCCGTATGAAAATCCACCAGTTGGAGATTTGATTATTCCTGGAACAGTGGAATACGATGGGGAAACGTACACTGTGATAGGAGTCGGGAAAAGATACGATCGACCTTTTTACAATTGCACGAAATTAACATCTGTAACAATACAAGAAGGTGTCAAGGTTATTGGAGACCAGGCATTTCAATCATGTACTAAATTAAAAAACGTTGTACTTCCTAATTCCCTTGAGGAACTTAACTATGCGTTTGCAGAGTGTAAAAATCTACAATCCATAACGCTTTCAAACTCCCTTACAAATCTCTGTGAAGGTCTGTTTTGGGGTTGTGAAAATTTGGAATCTATAGAAATTCCAAACTCCGTCACTACAATGGGTACGTCCGTATTCTATCTCTGTTATAATCTGAAATCAGTAAAACTTCCCGATGGTCTTACTAAAATCAGAGAAAGTACATTTTCAAGCTGTTACAGCTTGTCTTCCATAGCTTTCCCTAATACCCTTACCACTATTGGGAAAGAATCGTTTCAATCTTGTAAAAGTCTCACGTCAATTGTTATTCCTGCTTCTGTAATAGATATTGATGTGGACGCATTTAATAATTGTGAAAATTTACATACTATCTTTATTGAATCACAAACTCCTCCTGCTTTAGGAGAAAATGCTTTCCCTGAGGATGTCAAAATCTACGTGCCATGTGACGCGATTGAAAATTATATGAACGACGAGGATTGGATACCATACAAATCAAACTTGGCAACCTCATCGCATAAATTTTCCGTAAGTTCATCAAACTCTGAATATGGAGTTGTCACTATTGAGTTGGAGAATGCCTGCGACGATGAATTTACAATGGTTTTAACGGCAACGTCAACAAACGAGAGCGATTACCAATTTGGCAGTTGGAACGATGGCAATAAGGAAAACCCACGTACCATAACAGTAACAAAAGACACTTCGTTTATAGCTACATTTGGCAAAAAGCCCAAAATTCTCAATTTAGAAACAGTAAAACCAATCTGTACCTCGGCAACAGGTTCGGCTTCTTTTGATGTAATCAACGGCGTTGGTCCATACACCATACTTTGGAACGATGATAACACCGACAATCCTCGTACTAGAATGACAGCTGGAGAATATTATTTTGTTGCCACAGATGCAGAAGGATATACTTCGGATAGAACATACGTTACCCTTTCGCCTATCGATGACAATATGCCACAGATTTCGTTGGATCCTACCGATCCAATTTGCGAGACAGAAAATGGTACAATTACAGCAACGGTGAGCGAAGGAACAGAACCATATACCTATAATTGGGGCAAGACAAAGATAAAAGAATCCACGTTTGAGAACTTTGAAAATGGGATAACCAACAACCAATTCTATCTATGGGAAATCTACATAGAAAATGGAGATTATTCCATGATTGATATTCCCATCGAAAATAGTGGTGCAGCCAGCTCTGAACAAGCTATTCACGTACAAGGTAATGAAAATGACAATGTAATATACCTACTGCAATTATATCTATCCGATGAACTATCTTTAAACCACGCGACATCTAACTCTTACGGGGTTTCGTTCTACCACAAAGGTTCGTCGGCTGAATTCAATATCTCTATTGATGGTTATGAATCAAATGGGAATTTCACAATTCCGTATCATAGCGATTGGACGAAAGTTGACCTTTCATGGCAAGAAATGAATATTGCACCATATCAAATACCATACATAAGTGAAATATACTGGAATATAAATACCAATCCTGATTTCTGGATAGACGAACTATCCATTTTGGCATACGACGACGATGCCGAATCGTTCTCATCGGAAAAAGAGGTGCAAAATTTAGCTGCTGGTCAATACATGTTCTCCGTAACCGACAGTTATGGATGTAAGACAATCGCAACAACATCTTTGAACAAAGATTTCTCTGTTGTGCCTTCTGTTGAATTGACATCAACAAATCCTATCTGCGAAACTGAAAACGGTACCATTACAGCAACGGTGGGTGAAGGAGCTGAACCATACACCTACAAATGGTCTGACGGTGCAACCGACAAAGACAGAGAAAATCTGGCAGAAGGCGAATATACCCTAACCGTTACCGACGCATACGGTTGTGCCACATCGGAAACTGCCACACTTGAAAAGAATTACAACGTTTTGCCTAAATTTTCATTCGACATAAAAAATCCTATCTGTGAAACCCAAAATGGAGAAATCACTACAACCGTCAAAAGCGGAACGGAGCCATATTCGTTTACGTGGAGTACTATTCAGCCAGAACTTGTTAGTAATTTTGAAGATGGATTAACAAACGAGATATACACTAACTTTATCATATTCAACGATGCCAATTACGGAGGAACCACAAAAACCGACGGTTCGGGAATTGCAGACGACGGTGCGTTGGGAACAGCTCATTCTGTAATTATAAAAGCATCGTCGATAAGCAAAAACATCATGGGCGACTTGGCAGGATTATATACCTATATAGGTGCTGAACTTGGCGGTATGACAAGTTTAGTTGATGGAATTTCGTTCTACCACAAGGGTGAGAATATCGAATTTCGAGCCATGGGAGAAGATATGTTCACGAGAACAATACCAAAACACGAAGACTGGACTTTGGTAACATATTATTTCGATGAAGGTTTTGCTCCTAAGAATTTCTACTGGTCGTACCGAGGAGCGGAAGAATATCAAAGCTCAATGCAATTCCAAATTGACGAAATAAAATTTATGTGGCGACATTCATCGGATGTTATCTCAAAAGACCAGAATGGACTTTCGGCAGGAACGTATAAATTAAAGGTGACCGACACATACGGCTGTGAATACACCAACTATGCGGAATTGACCAAAGACGAAAGCAACAAGCCAGTCCTTACCAAAGATTTCAAAAATGCAATCTGCGGCCACGATGTGGGCGAAATCACAATTTCGTATGAAAAAGGAAACGAGCCAGTTGAATATTCGTGGGAGGATGGAAGCACTGATTTGAAACGTGAGAACTTGGCGGAAGGCACATACACGTTCACCATTACCGATTATTACGGTTGTACGATAACCGATGAAACAGAAATCAAATATGAATCGTTCAAATATCAACCAGAATTGGCTTTGGTGTCGGTAAGTCAGGAACAATCGCCGTACAACTTGATTATCTGGCAAAAAGAAGCATCGGAGGCAATCGACTTTTACACAATATACCGAGAAACAGAAAGATTAGGTGAATATGTAAAATTAGACGACGTGCAATATAACGAGACAAGCATCTACGTTGATGTGACTGCCAACAGTCTTGAATTTCCGTACCGATATAAGATTTCGGCTACCGACAACTGCGGAAAGCAATCGGAGCTGAGTCCAAGCCACAAAACGATACATTTACAGAAAAACAAAAGTATCGGCACCGAAAACAACCTTTCGTGGACGGCATACGAAGGATTCGATTTCTTGACATACTCCATTTTCCGTGTAACGAAAGATGGCGTGGAAGAAATCAAGAAAGTCAATTCAAGTGTATTGACTTACACCGATTTACAACCTGCACAAGGAACCATCTCATATTATGTCGGCGTTGAATTGCCTAATACGATTGATATTAACGATCCATTCGTAAAAGCAGAAAGTGGGCCGTTCAATTTGGCAATCAGCAACATTGCCGAAGTTGAAAACAAAACAGCAATTTCTTTTGTAGAAGAAAAACCTGTGAACGTGTATGCGGCACACAACGCAATCGTAGTTGAAAATGCTGGAGAAAATCAGATTGTAATCTGCAACGCTATTGGTCAGACAATCGTCCGTGCCAAAGGAAACAACGAAGCTGTTAAATCATTCAATGTTGAAAAAGGCATCTACATTGTGATTGTCGGCAACAAGGCGGTGAAAGTTGTGGTGGAATAAATTCCAATAGGGGCATATGTTATTTGCCTCTATTTTGTAACGCATCAAACAAATCTTCGTGTTCTTTTGCAACACGTTGAATAGAGAACCGTCGGCAGGCGAGTCCGTAGCCGTTGGCTATCAATGTGTTACGCAATTCGCTGCTGGAATGTAGCCGTATGACTTGTGCCGCGGCATCTTCAAAATCATCAACCGCAACAAGAAGACCATTTTTCCCGGTTTCCACAATGTTGGGAATCGCATCGACACGGGTTGCCACAACAGGTTTCTTCGCCACCATATATTCCACAATGGCATAGCCGAAGCCTTCCCACCGCGAAAGCAACACGCCCACATCGAACAACGCCATATAATCGTTGGGATTCGATACCCAACCAGAAATGAAAAACGAATCGTGTAACCCTTTCGCTTGAATCATTGATTCAATTTCCGCTCTATCGGGACCGTCGCCTACAATAACAAAAAACGCTTCGGGAATAGAACGTTTGATTATCTCCGCCATTTTTACAAATGAATCGGGGGCTTTTTGGTCGGAAATTCGTCCAATCATTCCCACCACAAAGGCATTTTCGGGGATATTCAATTGATTTCGTGACAGTTTCGTTGTGGAAATATTTGTCTCAATTGCCTCAACATCAACACCATTGTAGATTACATGCAACTTTTGTTGATTACCCACGCCGTTTCGTAAAGCGGATTCTTTTTCAAAATCGGAAATGCAGATGATTGTATCCGTGAAATATGCCAAAATTTTCTCCACGTATTTGTAAATCAACACTTTAGTTCGTGAACATTTCATATTGAACGCCCATCCGTGCGCATTATACACCACGGGTTTCCGCATTCCCAGCACGGCAAGCCTTCCCAATGCGCCAGCTTTGCTGCTGTGGCAATATACAATATCGGGATTCACCTGTTTGATACATTTCCGAAGACGAAACACAGCCTGCAAATCTTTTTTGGGAGAAATCTCACGAACCATTTCAATTTGCTGAAAATCAGAAATTAACGGCGTGAAATCGTCGGAAATGAATTGCTGGGCACACACCAAACTGTTGGTGATTTTCTGTTTGTCCAAATGCTTTAACAACATTTGCAGATAAACAGCTACACCGCCATCAGCCTGGGATATGTGTAAAACATGTGTCATTGCATCACAAAATTATTTGTTCATACAAACTTCTAATTGCGTCGTTGTCGAGTTCAATGGGATTGTTTTTCAATCGGATTGGATTCACCGACGTGGATAATACCTCTATTTCTGCGCTTCGACGACGTGTGTCTGAAGTGGGATTTACCAAAGCCATTTCTGTTAGAATGTGTTCAAATCCGTCAATCGCAGCTGGTACATTTTCGAACCCCATTGCCGTAGCAATATCGGTGAAAATCTGCTCCACATAGTTTTCCCCCCGTGTGTCAACGCACTTGTTGAGGTTCGCCGCCATATATCGCCATATTTTGGGCAAACAAACAGCCACGGCGTATCCGTGAGGAATATTATACAATGACGTTATTTTATAGCTAAACGCGTGGGCTGCTGTGGTTTGGGTTATACAAATGGCTTGCCCGGCAAGATTTGCAGCCTGCATAATATGTTTTGCCGATTCATCGCTGTTTTCGAAAATATATTCCCGCCACCAGTGCATGATTGTTTCCACGGCTTGTTTTGACAACCGTTTGCTGCCATCAGTTGAATTTACCGACCACCAGGCCTCAATTCCCTGACAAAGCGCATCCATCAGCGTACATTTTTTTTGATAGAGAGGCAATGGCTTCAATACGCTTGGCTCTAAAATCGCCACATTGGGAATGATGCTTTCGTGCGTTACACTTTGTTTTTTGCCTTCGTAATAAATAACCGCAAAACGAGTGCTTTCGCTTCCTGAACCCGCTGTTGTGGGAATGGCAATCAACGGGATTCCCGTGTCGGAGTATTCCTGCTCCAAATACGGTTTATCTTTCGACATTCGGCAAAATAATTTTATACATTTTGCAACATCCATACAACTCCCACCGCCAATAGCCACAATGGTGTCGCAGTTTTCCGCATTGAACACATCAATGCCGTTACAAACTTCGTCATACGATGGATTTGGTGTGAAACTATCGAATTTCACATACGGAATATGCACATTTTCAAAATCGTTTTTGATGCTTAACGAAGAAAACGAATGGCCACAAACAAGAAAAATTTTCTTGCTTCCTGCAAGAACTGTTTGTAGTGTCCCAATGCCGTCAACTATTTGTTGCATACTTATTTTTTTTAGGAAATCCATTAATGCTTCTTTATTTTGTATTGGTGTTGTGGTAGGACGTCCCAAATCCTTACGGTTCCCTTTTTTCACGCAAACCTGAAGAAAAATCGGTCCCTCGTCATTTACTAAAAGCAGACGGACCTTTGCCAACTGTTTCAGCAAGTCATCTTTTGTTTCCACAGAAAAGGCGTGTTTGTAGCCCACAGCCTTGGCTATGGCAGGAATGTTGATTTTTAAGCCAACCGTTGGCTGACCGCCGACGGAATCGTGCGCACCATTGTTAAAAACAACATGCACGTAATTTTTAGGTGATTTCTGCGCCACAATCGCCATACTTCCCATGTGCATAATCGCCGCGCCATCGCCGTCGAAGCACCAAACGCCACGATCTGGTTTCTCCAGCGCGATGCCCAACGCAATTTGCGAAGCATGTCCCATGGAACCAACGGTCAAAAAATCGCGTTCGTGGCCTTGATTCATTGCTGTGCGGTATTCAAACAACTCGCGCGAAATCATACCTGTGGTAGAAACTATGGCATCTTTTTCGCCAAGAGCGGCGGCAACTGTTTGAATAGCCTCCTCCCGTGAAAGGGAAAGCCCCGCCTGCGAATCGGATTTAGACAATTGATAGCTGTCAAATGTGTCTTTTTCAATCACCAAAGCGTAACACTGTTTTGTGTCGCGCATATATGCAACAGCCTTTTTTATTTGTTCCGCCGCGGTTTCCTCGTCTTTTGAAAGGACTGAAAAATCAACACCCATCACAGAAAGTAAGTCGGTGGTGATTTTCCCTTGTTTAACGTGCTGTGGCTCGTCGTGAACGCCCGGTTTGCCTCGCCAACCAATCACCAGCAGCACGGGTATATTATACACATCGGGGTCGGTGAGTGACGCAAGCGGATTGATGATATTTCCTTCACCACTATTCTGCATATATACAACAGGAATCTGTCCCGTTGCCAGATAGTGCCCGGCTGCAAGTCCCATTGCACCTCCTTCGTTAGCGGCAATAATGTTATGGGAATCGTCGGCATGGTCGGTGATGTAGGCGCATAGATTCTTCAACAATGAATCGGGCACGCCAGCAAAGAAATTAATGCCATACGATGATAGTGTATCATAGAAAAATTTTGGCTGTATCATATTTCAAATACTATAGGTTCATGGAACTTATTCTTCAGGAATCAATGTGATTATATCCTTGATAGACATACATTTATCGTCGCATTCCTTAGCACGGTGGTTCTCCAAAATTGTTCGGGCCGCGTCCTGCATTGCAGGAAATCCCGTGCGTGTGAGTTGGTTTGCATAAATAACGACATTTACGCCACGTTTTTTGAATTCCGCTTCCGTCACCGTGTTAAACGATGTTGGAACGACCACTATTGGTGTTGTGGTATTTTTTTCGCGGAATTTTTCCACAAATTCAAAAATTTCCGAGGGGTCCTTTTTGCGTGAATGAATCATAATGGCATCAGCGCCAGCCTCACTGAAAGCAAAGGCACGTTCCAACGCATCGGCCATTCCTCGTTCCAAAATCAGTGATTCAATACGCGCGCAAATCATAAATTCTTTGGTCTTTTGGGAATTTTTTCCCGCCCGAATCTTTTCGCAAAAATCAGGAATGGATGCCTGCGTTTGCTTAACTTCGGTGCCAAATAGGGAATTTTTCTTCAATCCAGTCTTGTCTTCTATGATAACCATAGAAACGCCCATACGTTCCAAAGAACGGACAGTATAAACAAAATGCTCCGTCAAACCTCCCGTATCGCCGTCGAAAATGATAGGTTTGGTAGTAACCTCCATAATATCGTCGATGGTACGGAAACGCGATGTCATATCAACCAGCTCAATGTCGGGTTTTCCTTTCGCCGTTGAATCGCAAAGCGACGAAACCCACATTGCGTCGAATTGGTAGGTTTTTCCGTCCTGAAGCACTTTGGTGTTTTCAACAATCAAACCCGTAATGCCGCTGTGCGCTTCCAAAGCTGTCACTAAACCCTTCATATTGATGAGTTTACGCAACCTTCCCCGCCGCACGTCGGGCATAGAGGCTTCGGAACGATGGTTTGCGTCCAATTCCTTATATTTTGGGTTATTGGTATAAGGATATTCCACCAGTTTACCGCCATATTCCGACAACACATCGCACACTTCCTGACGAATCGGTTTCTGGAAACCCTCAACCCAATCGTTTCCGTGCACCACATAATCGGGCTTCAGCCAGCGAAGATTTTCGGCATACGACAACATTTTTTGTTCCACAACCCGTTCCACGCCGGCAATGTTTTCAAATAGAGCCTTACGTTCCTCAAATGGTATCAACGGAAATCGTTTGTAGCTTGCAACCGCCTCGTCGGAGAGGATTCCGATTATCAAGCGTCCCAAACGACGAGCCTTGTTGATGATTGCCGTATGCCCGGAATGGATATATTCTGTGGAAAAACACATATACACCGTCCGTTCGTTGACCGCCACCAGTTTTTCGCTTACGATTTTCAAATCTTCAGGAGTGTCAATCTCCGCACAAAGCATATCGTGTACATCGCACGGATATATGTTGCATTGATTGGAAACCTCGTTGAACGCATTCTCCGCATAGCACTTGCGGTTGTTGTTCTCGCAAAATGTTTCAATATTTCCCAGCCAAACCAACCAATCTTCTTTTTTGATTTTGTATAATGGTTGCGCCGCCACGGCATTTTCAAAAAATTCTATGCCAATTTTTTCAATTCGTCCATTGGTGACAACCGCCTTGAAATCCTTTTCAGGCAAAGGGAGCGAGCTGCTTACCACCATACAGCTGTTCGGAGAATCAACAACAGCTTCCATTACTAAATTCTCGAACACCAAGTCGCCATGCATCAGAATAATATCGTCGTTCCGCAAGTGTTCTTTCGCACAGTAAATACTATAGATATAATTTGTTTGGTCGTATAAAGGATTATTCACAAACGTGAATTTCAGCGGAAGATGCAACACATTGCAATAATCAACCAGAACATCATCATAATATCCCGTGGTCATCACAACTTCCTCAATGCCAAACGATACCAGTTGTTTCAGTTGCCGGCTTAAAATGGTGTCAGTATGCGATATTTCGGTCATACATTTGGGGTGTTCTTTTGTTATCACACCCATTCGGCAACCTAACCCGGAATTCAAAATCAATGCCTTCATCTATACTATATTTTGCTTGAACAGACCATTCCTTTTGGAACGGTCAAAGTTACAACATTGCTTTAAATTTTCTCTTTACTGATGAGGAGTTTTTCAAACACAAAACCACAGCATTGTATTCTTCTTCCGACAAACAGCCTTTTACTTCTATTTTTGTCTCATCATTGTTTTCTTGTACCGCAAATACATACAAATCAAACAATTGTAATCGGAAGCCATACACATAAGTTTCTTTGGGAAAAGAGAATCCATTTGTGCAAACCACTCTTCCTTTCTCGAATAAGTAACAATTAAAATTTATATCCGATTGATTTATACAACCATGCGTTTTTTCCAACATAGTTGGAACATGATCTTGCGAAGTTGGCAATGAAGCAAGGATAACATTTTGTTCCGTGCACTGCAACACTAAAAAATATTTATTTTTGGGCGCATTACCATTGTCAAATATAAATGGCGAAAAATACAATATGGAACCTTTTTCAAATCTACTATCGCGCTCCATATTGACGGGATATTTGCAGAAAATTTAACTGTTCATTATAAAATTCGCGATTACATCCCGACAGCTCTTCTCCAAAGTCAATAACACAATCCGAATTATTTATTTGCTTTTGTTCAAAGGCATTAAGCAAATCATTTCGTTTTGCTGTGTTATACCACAAAGATCCTTTTTTATGTGTAATTTTCACCAATTCTGTTGCTGTTTTGTTCCCATATTTGGCAATAATCTCATTCATTACCAACAAATCATTATCCGAAAATTCGTCATCAGAAAAAACTTTTGCTGATTTTATATAGGTATTCCCGTCTTTATTTGTTTTTTCAATAAAACCTTCCAACAAAACAGGTGTTTCCGATAAGTCTATAAAGACATCCTTAATTACAGGGCCTGCCTGCCACACTTCGTATTGCAAACCTAAAAATGGGGTGTGAAAACGACATACGCTATATTCCTCCATAAAGAATAACAACTTAAGCAATTTTGTCTTACTTAAATCAGTTGTTTTACTAGCAATATACACAATTGCGTTCCCTAATTTTTGTTTGTCGGAATCGGTATATTTTAATTTCTGCATAACGTGTTATTTGCGTGGTTATTTTTCTTATGCAAATGTACAACTTTTTTTATTCCCCACAAGATATACGTTTTTTAGATACTAACGTTATTCCAAACAACCTCGAACCATTGATGAAATAATCGTATGCTATGGAGGGTTTAGTTATTGGATTGTCCAGTTGTTTCAAACGCGCAAAGAGTGTTGAGAAACATCTTGTACACGTTTTATAGATTTTTACCTAAAAAATATGATACTATTTTTATCAAAGTTTTTACCCTATTCTTTACTTCATACAAGAAACCTTGCTTTCCATATTTTGAATACAATTCACCAAAACTATATTTATCAATATTATCAAAAATCAATTGCCTTTTTGGGGGTACAATGCGTGGTTTTTGGATGTCCAGATCTCTAATTTCATCACAAATACTTACACATTGATTTTGTATCTCTCCCCACAAAAGTTGTCCTTTTTGAGAATGGATTTGCATTTTTGTAATGCCCATTCCATCATTCATCTCGGGATGTTTTTTCGCAATATTCCAATAATCCGCCAACGTAATATCACTTCTGTGATTCTGACTGCAAACATAGCATGATGGTCTTGATATAAGATTCCGTAAATATAATTGCATGTATGTGTCCAGCACGAAGACTTTTCGATAAACGTTTCCGTTTTTGGATTCTATTTTCATTGAATATGTTTTCCAACCATATTTTTTATTACGAAACAAAACCTCAACAATATCTCCACTCTTTTTTCTCTCTTGTAAATACGACTTAAATATTTTTGGGGACGGAACACCATGGCATACAAAATCAATCGTTATTAAATTTTTTGAGAGATTTTTATCAATTGCATTCAACAAACCGTTTACTTGACATGGGCATCCCGAAAACAAGACTTTTTTCCCTTCTTTTAGCAGACTTTTAACTTGTGAAATGCTATCACCCATATCGCTTTGCACATACTTGCTTCCTCTCAGTTTAGCTATATCCTCGTATTTATCGATGCAAATATGCCTTACGACAAAATCAGAGTCAAATGCAGCCCCAAACACAACTCCACCATCGCCTATTATAGTTTTTGCCATTAACGGGAAAATTCCACCAGAGCTACTTTTTTTACGAATAAGTGCTGTTTTACAATAAACAGCATATTGTTCCGATGCTCCATCTGATGTAGAACCCGTATTTACAGGGCATACTTTTTCACAAACGTGACAGTCCACACATTGGTTTGTGTTTATTTTCGGATACCAGAAACCTTCGTGGTCAAAAGCTCCTGTTATACAATGTTTTGGACAACTCGCCAAGCAAGCTCTACAACCAGTACAGTTTTCTTTATTTGATAGATCTATCATCTTGTATCTGTTCAAACAACCAATGTAACGATTTCTCTCGTCGCTCCTCAAGTTGTTTATTTATTTCGGAATAATTTATCTCTTGATACACGTTTACGGGCATTGTTTTAATAAGACGGCAATTTAATCCAAACGACGTTAACAAATCCGACAATCGTGTGTTCATAGAAGTTTTCCCTTTTTTGTTCCGTTCAAATACGTAAAATGGTTTATTGAAAATAATTGACAAAACAGCGCCGTGAAATGAATCCGTAAAAACCATTTCCGCATTTTTTATTAGGGACAAAAATTCCCTTGGCCCCACGTCATATAGTGGTTCCATTGGACTTTTCCCGTCATAGGAATTCCACACCCGTTTAGCATACGGTATAAAATATACTTTGATGCCTTTTGCGGCAAAAAAATCAACAATTGTTTGTTTGAATTTGCAATCAGAAAATGAATACACAAAAACGTATGGCTCCTTTATAACACGTTGGGCGGCAACCTCGTCCCAATCTTCCCGTGTTAGCAACATTGTAGGATCTACAACAACTTCAACAGATTTCCGCAATCCAGCATTTTCAAGTATTCGTTTCGCCGATTGTTCGCGAACAGATATGGCATCCATTTTCTCAATATGTCCGACGATATAATTCGCCTCATAATCGCTGACATACTCTCTACCTATACTTGCCGCATACGAGATAATCCGTTTAATGCCAGTGCCTTCCCCAACATAAACATCATCTATCACATTAGGATTCCACACTTGATCGGAACCAATAATTAATAAATCATATTTATCTTTCCACTCTAATCTATCTTCAACTCGAAGGAGTTTGGAACAATGAATGTAATTTATAATAAAATCATCAAATTTCTTTATTCTGTTTCTAAGTAGTTTTTCTGTTTGTTTTGAAAACACCTTCTCTCCAAATAATTGTGTGAACTTTTTTATAATTTCAATAAACGAATACTGGCGACAACGCGAAATATAATTAGGATATAATGGACTTATCCCTTTTACATAGCATAAACTTTCAACAGGTGTATTTGTTTTTTTTTCAATCACATGCTGTAATGCATAGTTCTGCAAACGGGAACCGTAGTTCATCTCTTGCAATGTCGCTAGTGCAATCCTAATCTGATCCATATGTAAGAATTTTAATACTAGAAATTATCGTTTATACTTTTTATAAAGTTGTCCAAATAAACCACGGAAGAAAAATTTTCTTTAACACGTGAAATTGATTTCAGAGACATTTCGTGACGTAGTTTTTCGTCAGACAACAATCTATCTACGCTTTTAGCAATATTTACAGATAAAGACTCATCGTTTTCCAACAAAATACCACAATCCGCGACATATTCTGGTATTCCACCACTTTTAGTTGTAATTACGGGTGTGCCACATGACATTGCTTCTACCATTGTTAAACCAGCAGGTTCTTCCCAAATAGATGGTAACACAGCAACATCAGCAATATTATAGAAATCTGGTAATTCTGACTGTTTCACAAAACCTGTATAAATAATCTTGTCTTTCAATGCATTAGACAACTTTATAAGTTCTTTTTGATACGAATCAATTGCTTTTGTATCTGAAATCAAACTACCTACTATCAGCACTTTAATCTTTTGCTCTTGCATTAGTGGAATTGCTTCCAATAATTTATCAATTCCTTTTTCTTGAGACATTCGACCAACAAAAATGAGAACAAACTCATCTTTTGAAATCCCCAATTTTTCCCGCATATCAATATCTATATTCTTTTTTGAGAATAAATTGGTGTCTATGCAATTATATAATACTTTAATGTTTTGTTTGTCAATAGGTCCTAATGGACAACTTTGCAACTGATCAGCGACGAATCTACTCACACACAAATATTTACATTTTTTAAATGTGGGTTTGCTTCTTGCAGCAGTTCGAGGAATATTGTGTAAATGATACCATATGTTTCCTTTATATTTTGATAAACGGATTATCCATATCAATGGAATGTTATTTTCCAGTATCACACAATCATATAACGACTTATGCAAGAACGAAGCAGATTTTATAATGTAATAAATAAGAGAAAAGAACGTCCGATACGAAATCGCCTTACGCTTTTTAAAAAAATGTAAGACAATAAAAAAAAGTATTTTGTCAAATACACGAATGACAGCAGGAATCTTTATCCATACAAAATTCACATTTGCATAGTCCTTTGATTTTAATTGAGCCTCTTTGTCGTATATTGAAACAATAGTCATTTCAAATAATTGTTGCTTGTTATTTGAATTTACTAGATGCTCAACTAAAGTTGACACAGCCCCCCCTTTTACAACGGGAATGGGGGAGCCTCCATTTGAATCAGCCTTAAAAAAAATAGTTTTCATAAATACATTAACAATAGAGAATTAATAAGTAACTTATGTAATCTCGCTACTTAGGATCTATCCTATAATCCCATTATTTCTAATATACTCTACAACTTTTTCCGTTGCACAACCATTTTCAAAAGAACCATATTGTTGATGATACATTAAGACATTTTTTTTGTAATCCTCATTATTGAAGTTTAATATCTGATAACACAATTCATCATTGTTTTTTGCAGAAGGGAATGGCCACTCTCTATAGTCCGTTTCCAATCCTGGGTCAGACAAATAATTTTCAATGTCAGGAATGAACATAACACATGGTTTAAATGTTAATGAGAAATCCCATAATGACGAAGAGTAGTCTGTTATAAAAATATCAGTTGAAACCAACAATTTTTGCATATCGGGATAATTTGTTGCATCTATACAATCATAACATATAGAATCTTTAAAGGCATGATGTCCTCTAAAAATAAAGTAATAATCATTACCCGTTTTGTGCTTTAATTGTTTTACAAGATTTGGTATATCTATGGTATTTTCTTTTAAGATATTCATTGAAGGGGAATTCCATGCTCCTCTATAAGTAGGAGCATATAAAATAATTTTTCCTTCTGGTGGTATATTAAAATACTTTTTAACATTTGTACTAATGTCAATTGTATTCGCAGTAAAGAATATATCATTTCTAGGTAATCCTGTTTCTAAAACCTGCCCGCTATAGTTGAATCGTTTGCGAATTACCACTTGTTCAAAAGCATTACTAGAAGCTAGAAACAGATTGTTTGTTTGATTATGAATTTTCCTAATGATAGTATCTACAAATTTTCGAGACTCTATGGTTTTATTTATTTTTTTAAAAAGTCCACCACCATGCCACGTATTTATAACAATCTGATGTTTACGTATAGGCAGAATTACGTGTATAGAATTATTGACTATAATAAATCGAGATGTTAACATATGGTAAAAATACGGTAATGTTGATTGAACAATTATGGCATCCTTAGTTCTTAGCATATGATGATTTTGATTTTTATCTCGAGTATGCCAATATACTTTATATACATCTGGATATTTAGATATTATATATTGATAGATATAATACGGACTACAAGAATATTGTTCTCCGTTAAAACTAGAAAAAACAATCTTTTTCTGATCTATAGGGAATATATAAAAGACACGTAAGATTACTCTCGCCGCAAATATTAAGAAAATAATAAGTCCTGATTTGACTTTTACTAAAAATTGCTTCATTGGTTTACCGTTTGATAATAATATATTATTCTTGAAAAAATCTCCTTCAATCCATATTTAGGAGTCCAACCTAAAGCGCGCAGTTTTGCAGATGATAGCCGCAGTTTCGTCACTGGTGCATACCCCATAGTATCGTTGAGTTCCACACGAACTGATATATTGGGATTGAAGTTTTCTTTTAAATAATCCGCCATATTTCTTGCAGAAATATAGGTTTCTTCATTTGCAACATTGTAGGCTTCGCCCGAAGTTCCTTTTATTAAAACATATAAAATTGCCGAAATACAATCAGTTGTATAACAATACGGACGTGCCGCCTCTCCCGTAGTATGAAGCACTATATCCTTCCCTTCCGCTGCCAAACGTGCAAACTGTGCAATCACACGATTATCGTCTGCCGCAATTCCCGCACCTGTTGTTTGGGTAAGACGAGCCACTTTCACAGGAACAGAATATTCTTTTTCATACAAACAGCACAATGTTTCCATTGCACGCTTTGCCATAGGATATGAACTTCTAACACTCATTATATCCAGGTCCCCTTGCACATCTTCAGTCACTAATTTGCTGTCATCGTAGATACTTCCATAAACCTCCAACGATGACAAATACACCATACTTTTTACCTTATGTTTTCTCGCGTATTCCAGCAATAAAGATGTCCCTTTGTATATTGTATTGAACGTTTCCACCGCATGTTCCACAAAAAACTTCGATGATGTTGGTGCCGCACAATGCACTATATAATCAATGTTCTTTATGTCTTCGTAATCGTAGGTTTCAATATTATATGGGAGAAATTGTAATTCATTGCCGACCACGCCAAACATCCTTTGTGCCTTTTCCACATTTCGTACAGGAGCAATCACATGAATGTTTTTGTTCATTGCCAACAAACAACGTATCAGTATGGAACCGATTAATCCCGTTGCTCCAGTTATTAAAAATGTGGAATCTTTGAGAACATCTTTTAATTTAAATTGTTCCACAAACTCCGACACATCATCTATTAACACTTGGTTACTCATTTCATTACACATTCTTTTGTCACACCTTTGGTTTCACATCAAAATCCAAATATCTGTTGGTTTTCATGAACCTCAACCATTGCTCTAAAAATGAAGAAATCGGTTGGCGTTGTAATCTTTATATTTTCCATCGGTCCAATTATCGTATGCATCTGATGTCCATAATGACTCATCATTGTGCAACTATCAATAAAATCATGCTTTCCTTCTGAAAGTGCCTTTTCGTGTGTGGAAAGAATATCCTTTAAATAAAAACTTTGTGGGGCTCTTGCTATCAGAGAATCTTTTCGTGAAGGTATTTCCAATGTGCCGTCGGATTGATTCACAATAAAAGTTTCCGTTGCGGGAACACAGGTGATACAATTGCCACACTTTCCCACAGTTTCAATATTCTCTGTAATGGTTTGTTGCGTAATCAAGGGACGCACGCCATCGTGAATTAGCACGATACTATCGGAGCCATAATGCGACTGCACTGATTTCAGTCCGTTATAAATGCTTTCTTGTCCTGTTTCTCCACCAGCAACAATATCCACCACTTTTGTGATTTCAAACTTCTTTAATTGTTTTTGCAAAAATGGAATCCACGATTGTAAACAAACCACAACAATACCATCTATCAACGGATGTTCATCGAATAATTCCAATGTGTATATTATTATTGGTTTCCCTTGCAATTCAAGAAACTGTTTGGGCTTGGAAACCGTATTCATGCGATTTCCCGTACCTCCGGCAAAAATTACAGCAATGTTCATCGTCTCATCTGTTTATGAATTAATCGAAATAAAAATGTTATAATACCATAATCACTTTTATAATCAAATCGTCTCCACATTTTTATATATCTATATCTGCGCAAAATAGTATGTCGATTTAATTTTTCATAAAAAAACGCATTTTTTGAGAATAGTTCCTCATCAAAACACTTTAATTCCTTTAAATCAAGATGATAACCATAGGCGAGATAACTTCTATAAATTATACCTAACTGACATTCTATACGATATTCAAAATAAAGTTTACAATTTTGAGAAACGATGCTTTTTGTTGCATTGTAAGAGTCTATTAATGACATGACAACAGCCATGTACTGGGGCATTGATTTCTTTAGACAGGGAACAGAGACAGTTTGCCCTTCACGGTCGGAAAGATATTTATATAATTCTATATCATAATACACGAATGTTTTCACAACTGACATAGGCAAAAACATCCATTGTTGGTCTGTATAAGAAACCCCTTCCATTTGCCTATACTGCAATTGTTTGATCATAGCAGTTTTATATGTGATTCTGTGCATTTTCATACTCATACTAACAGACTTGTTCACAAACAATTCGTTAATATTCAATGGTTGTCCTATTGGAAATGGTAATTTTTCCGAGGGCTGTTCACTTTCATTTTCATAAACACAATTGAAGTCGGTTAAAGCAAGATCCACATCAATTTCTTTCAAAATAGTCAAATATTTCTCGAACACCTTGTTGTCGAAATAATCATCGGCATCAAGAATTTTCACGTATTTTCCATTTGCTTCCTGTAATCCACGGTTAACGCACGAACCATAGTTTCCGTTCTCCTTATCAATAACCCGAAACGTTTCTGGATATTTCTCCTGATACGTATGCCCAATTTCCGATGAGTTGTCCGTGCTTCCATCATTAATCACCAATATTTCAAGACATTTCATTCCATCAACTATCATTGAATCTAAACATTTTGATAAATATTTAGACATATTATATGTTGGAATTATTATAGACAGTACTTTTTCCATTATATGACTTTATTCTCTTTTAATAAAAACGCTCCTTTGATTCGTCTTTTATACATAAGTTCTGGCAACTTTGTTAAATTAAAGGCGACATAAAATATCGTTAAATACCTATAATGTGACATTGTAACAGCAAACAAAATGAAAAAACAAATCATTAATAACAACCAATCCAGATCATGTTTTTTTATATAATACAAAAATGGGACAATCAACAAAGATACCACATACAACAATATGGTATATATTCCTCCATGAGCGAATAATGTGAATATTGAATTACTATATCCAAAATATGAATTTCCATGATCATCCATTCTATAAAACAATGATTTTCCCAGAATTGGATTCTCCAATCCATTTTTTATACATAATTCGATATCTTTTTCTCGTGAATTCACAGAACTTTCTCCCTCAATAGTCTGTTTTTTATCTATAAGCAATAATGATACTACCATATAAAATCCTACTATAACAAAAGGCATCATAACAAATAAAATTACTTTCAAATACTTATTAAGCCCTCTATACAACAACAGAAATATATTAATAATTAAAAAGAACTGACCTGTTGTTGTAAATGTAGATATTATCGTAAGGGAAAGTATCAAAATTCTTAGTTTTGATTTTTCCTCCCGTAAATAAAGTTCTATAGATAATGCTATGCACAAAATCATATTATACATAGGCGCTTCGCAAAAGATTCCAGAATTTCGATTTAACTCCACGCCTAAAAATTGAGTGTGTTGAGTTTCAAAATATAATCCATAATATGTAGAAATATAATCTCTTACATTATCCCATTCATACGGAAACGTTGCCGTTGGCTGCATAATATTTAATGTTGTACCGAATATCCAAAAAAACAAAGAAACGACTGACAAAATCAAAACAACTGACGACAATTTAAACAACAAAGAATATGCTGCCTTTAAACTTTCGCGAAGACCTGCTTTTAAATAGAGATATGAAAATGGGAAAAACAACATATAAAATCGTACATATCTAAACATTGAATCAGAGCGTACGTGTATTAATGGTAGTATCGCTCCAACAATAATAAGAATAAACAACCAGTCAAATTTTATATATTTATATTTCAACAAAATCAATACAAACAACAATAACATCGGAACAAAGCGTATCACGAATTGAACAGATGGTAAAATCAAATATGGTGTATTAAATTCTATTAAAATGATAGAAACTAACACATATTCTAATATATTCACGAAGAAATTCCTCATTTACGTAATACTAAAGCCTGTTCGTCGTTTGAGCACAAAATTCTTCTAAATCAACCTTTTCTTCTATTATGAATTTTGTATTTCCTTTATAAAAAAACTTATTTAAAACTCTTTCTTTGTCGGTATTGTAAACTCGTCTTACTCCTGTTTTCAGCAATTTTGCTGGACATCCACCAATCACAGAATAAGGAGGCAAATCAGTATAATCTTTTGTAAGTAATGCATTTGCCGATGCCACAATCAAATAATCAGGGGTCTTAACGCCTTTTTTGATTACCGTTCGACTGGCAATCCAATTGTAACGTCCAATAACAATTTCTTTTCTGTTTTTCTTTACTTGGCGAGTTTCCACATCAATAGTAAAATGGTCGTCGCTATCCATCACAAATGATTGAAATCCAATACGAGATTGTTCACCGATAACTAACTTTTCCCGTATCACAACCAACGAACCATCGGCAATTCGATTAAAGCCATGGAATTCAATTATTCCATCATTTTCCAAGATTGTACAACCTTCTATTTTCACTGGCCCCCAAACCTCTATAGTACCAGCATTTCTGAATTTTGTTTTTCCCTGTGATTTCAAATCTAATTGTCCTATTCTTATCAAACCGCGTTTTATCGGGCAATGTAAAATGATCTTTCCAACTTTATAAACATTAGTGTTATTGTAAATATATACGGGAAAACGTAAACCCTTTAATCCAAAAGCTATTAGGTTAAAGATAATGGTTTTATAAACATTTACCTTTCTATCAGGAACCGATAAACCAAACAACGGATAAAGTATTCTTTTAATTAAATCTTTCATTAAAATTTACTTTTAACAAAATTCATAATTCCTCTACGTTCATCTTTGGATAATCCAATAAACAATGATATCACAACAGATATACAACAACTAATTATGCAATACACAATAGACGAAATTATAGTGTCCAAAAATAACAATTCTAACACATAATTTATCGAGAACGCAAGAGAACTTACAAAAATAATTGGTTTGATTACTTGTAAAAGATATTGTTTTACCGAAAACTGTATTTGCTCACTTACAATCCAAATTCTTAATATATGCGCCACAACATACAATGCTAATTGAATTTGAAAAACTGAAATAGGGGATGCTCCGAATCTCAATGCTATATAACTAATAGGAATCACACAACAAAACAATGTGGCAATAATAAGCATAATTTTTTTTACATTTCCTGTTGCCAAACTGCTTGTCAATAGGGGGTTTGCCAAAGATTGTATTAATATAAATCCCATTGTGTAACGAACAAACACTGATGAATATTCGGGAGGATTCTGCAACCAAATAACCAACAAGGCATCGGTCTTCATCATAATAGGAACTGCAAAAATTAGTACAAGATAAAACGAAAAACGCGAGGACCGAAAAACTAAATTATGCATCTCATTTAGTTCGTTTGCCGCATACATTTTCACAATTTGGGGATTTTGAGCCATTTGGAAGTTTGTACAGAATTGTTCAACAGCATGTTGAACCTGCACTGCAATGCCTTTTGCAGCGTTTACCACTGGACCGAAAAAAACGTTTAATAGAATATTTGTTCCTTGTGTCAAACAAACATTCGCAATGTTTCCTAGAAAATTCCATCCAGAAAAAGAAATTAACTCTTTATATAATGAGGCATCAATTCCTCGAACCACAATTGAAGATTCCGAAAAATTTATTTTACTATATGCTGCATAACTAAGGGCTATTAAACTCGTTACTGCCATAAAAAGAATTGAATAGAATATTAGTCTATCAACAGAAAAAATAGCAACAACATATAGAATTGCTAACTTTAGAACAGCTTCAATTATTGACACATAGGCAAAAGCACTCATTTTTTCATAAGCGACAATCATAGCTTTGTATGGCGAGGAAAAAACAACTATTGCCGTTGATATCACAGAACATTGAAATGTCCAAAATGCGGCGTCCATTCTTGCTTCTGGAATTACCATTTTCTTATACATAAACCATAATCCCGCTATTTCGGACAAAAAAATAACAATCAGTGCCACAACCATATGTATCACTACACATGCGCTAAAAATTTTCTTTGTTTCTTCTGGATTACCTTTTTCGATATAAACATTTAAATATCGTTGAGTGGCAGCCATCATTGCATTACTTACAAATGTAAAAAGTGTAACAACGCCACCAACCACATTGTAAATACCATAATCCTCAACACCAAGCAATTTCAAAATAACCCTTGACGCATATAAATTTATAAGCATCATCAGAATCATTCTAAAGTATAAGAATAATGTGTTTTTAGCTACTTTCTTGTTGTCTACTGGCATTTTATGATTACTTTCTGTTTTTCCTCAATATTAACTTCTTCTTTTTAAACAATATAATATCCTCCAGTTTTTTTACTACCACGACGTTCAATAATTTTTGTAGCAATCATAAACTGTATGTGTTTGTCAATAGTTCTAAACGGTTTTCCTAACCCATTCGAAATCATTGTTGTATTACATCCCTCATGGGTTCTGATATATTCCAGTGTTTCTTTTTGGGACTCATTTAATTGACCATTTTCTGTAACATTTTGTATGTTACTTACAATGTTTCCATTTCCTTCAAACACTACTGTCGTCCGATTTTCCATATACGCTCAAGTAAGCCTCTCCTTTCACAAATAACTTTGCATCAAAGTACGAGAAAATTCTTGATATAATCAAACAATAATGCAGAAAGCTTTCTGTTACTTTTTCTCTAAAAATCAACTGCGCCCCGCTAAAGGCGTTGAAGTGCCAATTTTTGTAAGTTGGAGCTTATTTTGTTTCAAATTCTTCCCAGAACACGCTGTTTTCCCATTCGGATTTAATGGTGATGGTGCCTTTGTAGAAATATTTCGTCTCGGGCTGGCGTTTGATTTCCAAACAACCAGAATCCCATTTTTTGTTTTGGTTTTCGTCCACAAAGCAATGCAATGTGTAGTTTCCGGCAGGAATGTTTTCAAAACGGAAGCCTTCGTTCTTTTGGGTTCCCATTACGGTTATGTTTTCCTTCGGGTCGGCGGATTGCAGTATAAATACTAAATTGCCGGCAGGGTAGCCTTGAGTGTTTTTCACCAATAGGTTGCCAAGTCCTTCTTTTTTAGGACATTGGAACGAAAATGCAATAGAATCGTTGGCGTCGCCAAACACGTCGGTAAACGTGGTGTCGGGAATGGAAAGCCGGTACGAAAAGTTTGTTTTCCAATCGGCTGTAATGGCAAATGTTCTGCCTTCCACTGGCGTGATGGTGTATGGAATATCCTTTACAAACAGATTTGCCGCGGGCTCCGTCTGCACATCGGCAATAAACTCGCGCGATGCCACGCCGAATGTGTCTGTTATAGCTCCACGTTTTAGTGTAAGTATATACGACTGTCCGTTTTCCGTTTCGTGCGAAATTTCAAGGATTCGTGGCGTTACAACCGAAATATTTGTAATGACCGATGTTTCCAACGAATCGTTGGCGTTTACGAGCGTAAACAAACTGTCGGTAAACAATAGGATAGGGTTGTTGCAGAAAATGCGGATGGGTTCGTAGGTTTTCAGTTTCGACTTCTGTTCGTCGGTTACGTGCAGCAGCAACCGCTTGTTCGATATGGGCAGTTTATACATTTTTTGTACAGGCACATCTTTTTTCGTGTTGAAATTTTTTGTCACCCGTGAACCGTCCGAGTCGGTATATACAACCGTAATTGCTTGATTTTTAAGACGAAGCGCATTGGTTGTTGGTTTTATCCAATAGAGTAGTGCGTTGCTTTTTTCATCGTGTTCGCAGTAATACCAATCCGTAAGTGTTGGCAGTCCATCGAGTGTCACCGTCACATCTTCGGGTTTAATTGGTTTGCTGAAATACAGCGCAAATCGGTCGCTCGCTTCTTTGTAGCGCAGAATTGATTGCTCCGCGTAGTGGCTTTTCGGTCGGAAATGGTAATCGGTGGCGGGTTTCAGTTCTTCGCACGTTGTTTTCGACGTGTCGCACGCCTCATAGAGTTTGATTTTCCCTAAATATTTCTCGGCAACCGGTCGCGAAACAGTTATGAAAACTGTGTCGTTTGGAAATACTTTCGCATTTTTTTCAAGTGGAGAGTGTATTGTAAGCCGTTTGGGCAAATCTTTTGCCTGTTCAAGCATAAAGGTGTCGGTTACGATTTGTGAATCGTTGCGGTTCTTTTGGTAACTTACAATGATTTTCGCCGTGTCGTTATTTTGCAGTGTGGTGTCGAGAATCCACAACATAAGGCTGTCGGAGCCAATTCGTTCCGATTGGATTTGTCCGTCGGGAATGCTGGTGATGCTCGTTGGAAACAAATTTTTTGCCGCCAACTTCACCGAAGTCCCATATTTTGATTCCCGTTTGTTGATGAGGATTTCTTGGTCCCAAACTTCATTTTCAAATAGTTGCAGTTTCACATTTTGGTCAGACCAACGAGTTTTTTCCTCCAAGTTGAAGGAATCCTTCACCGTTTCGTAGCGCACGCTGTCGGTGCCTTCGTCGGTTTTCATGCGGATAGTGTCAATGTGTGTAAACCACACGCTGTCGATATAGCGTTCCGCCGTTGGATTGAAAAGTGTGTCGAGGAACGCAATTTTTTCCGACACTTGGTTAAATGTGAAATCTTTGTCGGAATCCTCCAGAGCGTAGATTTTATACGGTTTGGCTTCAATGTTCGAGAATGCAAAGTCGCCTTTCTTGGTGGTTTGCGTCACGTAACGGGGTTTCTGTGTTTTGAACGCCGTGTCGCTTAAATTGTCGTAGAGCAGAACGTATGCACGTTCGGGGACTTTCCCGTCGGCTGCGTACGTGACCGAACCGGCGATTTTCATACTGTCAATGCCGGCACCTGTGGAAAACGCATAAATGTATTGTTCTGTCACGTTTTTCTCGGTCAAATCCTTTATTGCATTGTTGAAATTGAAGCTGTAGGTGGTTCCTTGCTGCAATGTTTGTTTGCGCAGGTCAATTGTCATTTTCTTTTTCTTGACCGTGATTTCAGGGCGTTCCTCCATAATTGGCGCAATCATGCAGTTGTCTTCAATATTTTCGAGCGCAATGAATTCATTGAATTTTACCACAATTTTCTGCGGGTTGCTGTTTTGTAGGTTGTTTTCTGGTTTTTCGAACACCACGTATGGCGCAATTGTGTCAATCGGGCCACCTGTTGGTGCAGATTCCCGCGCGCAGTTCATAAGCGCAAACGGGAACGGAAGCGCGAAAAACAGCGGGAACAACAGCTGAAAAATCGAGATATGTCTTTTCCTATTCATAAACCGTGTCAAAAGTAGTATTTTTAATTGAGAATTGATGTCGGTAGCGGGAAAATTACGGCGATTACAAATTAATTATGTATGTTTGTAATCAAAATTGAATACAATGGCAGATAATAAATACAAACTTCAAGTCGCTGATTTACAGGATTTAATAAAACCTATGGGATATTGCATCGCGTCAGACAGAATTACTGTTGACGGCGCAAAAGTTGGATTTATGTACCGCGAGGAAAAAGAGGACGAAGACGACAGCGGATGGCGTTTCCTTGCTGGCGACGAAACCGATGAATATCTTGACAACCAGCAGAATTTTATGATGTTCGATGTGAACTACATCGCCAATCTCGACCCTGCAATCATTCCGTATCTGAAATGGAAGAAAGGCTCTGAATTTGAACGTGTTGCAGGTACCGATAAGTTTGCAAAATATGAATAGCAACGCAATAAAAAAGCCTTCTCCAAATTGGGGAAGGCTTTTTTGTATGAAGAGTATTCTACTATTCTTCCACAGTTTCCTCAACTTCTTGTTCTTCAACTTCCGCTGGTGCTTCAGCTGAGCTTTCGAGAGCTGATTGTTCTTCGATTGCAGGAGTTTCGGCAGCCTCTTTTTCGTGGCGTTTCAAACACGTTTTGCATAACCGTTCTTTGCCAGCTTGTTCAGCTTCCTGTGTGGTTGTTTGGTGCAATTCTTCTGATTTGTTCAAATGTTGGCAGTCCTCGTAAATGTGGAATACTTTACCACCTTCTGTCCAAAATACTGTGGCTGTTGCTTCTTCCATATTCAGAATTTCCTGTTGCTCTTCAGCGGAATATGGATTGTAGTCATAACTGCTGAAACCTGCTATCAACATTGCCACAACGGCAACGATTGTGCCTACAGTTTTTGTTTTTTGGTCAGCGTTTTTGTTAGTCAACAACAAAATGATGAACGGAATGAATGCGATAGCCGCCATAATAACACCCAAGTTGTTCCACAACCAGAATGTAAGCGCATTTTTCTCCGATGCTGGATGAATGTGGTTGGCTTTTTTCCACAACAACGAACCTACAATCACGCAGATAAGGTCGATAACCAAGAATACGATGAGCGCCGTGAATGGAGCCATGCCCATAAATAAGACTGCTTCTTCGTCTTCAGCCGGTGACGGAATGAAACTTGCCTTGATTGCAAGGAATTCTGCCACAAGTGCGAGAATCCATCCAACTACAGCGCCAATACGCAATCCCACTGTTGATTGTGCGATTTGTTGAGCTGCCACACCCTTGCCACTTGCAGTTTTTGCAGCTTCACTTTGAATGATTTTGTGTTCTTTTTTCTCTGCCATAATACTTTTGTTTTGTGCGTGAACCGCAATCCACGCGGATTAATAATTTTTTACATTCGATGTAAAAGTAGCAATTGTTTTCTTTTTCTGCAAATATCGCTTGGATATTTATGAACAATTTTCTACGGCAAAAACTTCGACGCGTCGGCGCCATACGCCAACAATTCCCGTACTATCGACGAAGAAATGTGTTCGTATTCGGGCGGCGTCATTAAAAACACGGTTTCAATTCCCGCTAAAGCCCTATTTGTTTGCGCCATAGTCTTTTCGTATTCAAAGTCGGTGGTGTTCCGCAAACCACGAAGAATAGCGGTGGCATTCCGTTTTTTGCAGAAATCAACAGTAAGCGAATCGTAGGTTTCAACCGCTATTTTAGGATTTCCAGCGTACAAATCCGCTATAGCCCGCACCCGTTGCGGCGCTTCGAGAAAATAGTTCTTCGCGGAATTTACGCCTACGGCAACTATGATTTTGTCGAACAAGGGCAACGCCATGTCCAGAATCGCTTTGTGTCCAATCGTGAATGGATCGAAACTTCCGGGAAAGACAGCAATTTTTTCCATTTTCTTGTTGATGAATTTTTACAAAAGTAATAAAAAGCGTGCTGAATACAGAATTATTCCTTTATTTTGCAAAAAAATACAATTGCTATGTGGGTTGTTTGTTCTGATTTAGAGGGCGTTTTTGTTCCCGAAGTGTGGATTAATGTTGCTAAAATTACTGGCATCGAAAAGTTGAAAATCACCACTCGCGACGAACCTGATTACGATAAATTAATGAAATATCGTTTGAATATTCTTGATGAACATAGTTTGAAAATTCAAGATATTCAGCAAGTTATATCGAACATCAAACCGCTTGACGGAGCCTTGGAATTTACCAAGTGGCTTCGCGACATTAGCCGTTTCGTGATTGTGTCCGACACATTCCAGGAATTTGCGAAACCGCTTATGAAGCAATTGGACGACCCGTTTATTTTGTGCCATTCTCTCGAGATTGACAAAGATGGCAGAATCACGAACTACAAACTTCGTCAGTCTGATCCGAAACGCCATACCGTTGAGGCGTTCCAAAGTATGAATTTCAAAGTGATTGCGTTCGGCGATTCCTATAATGATGTGTCAATGCTGAAAAAAGCCGAAGTCGGAATTTTGTTCTGCCCACCGCAAAAGGTGATAGACGAATTCCCGGAATTGCCTGTGGCACATAATTATGCTGAATTGAAAGCCTTGATTGAACAACATATTTACGAAGACTAATGGCAGAAGCGTTTCCTCAAAAAATCACTGATTTTATCCATCGCCATCACGTGATTACCGTTGCCACGGTACAAGACGGTCAACCGTGGTGCTTCAACGCATTTTATGCGTTTGACGAAGAAAATCAAGCATTTATCATCACATCGCACGACGATACCCGTCATATTCAGGAAGTGTTGCAAAACAAAAAAATTGCTGGTTCCGTAGTGCTTGAAACTGAAATTGTTGGCAAAGTGCAAGGTCTTCAATTTTCTGGCGAAATGGTTCTGTGCGAAAACGAAGATGAAAAACAGGCTAAAAAAGTGTATATCAAACGATTTCCACTGACGACTCTCACCCCGAAAATTCTCTGGAAAATCTCAATCTTTGATGCAAAATACACCGACAATACGTTAGGATTCGGGAAAAAATTGGCGTGGAAAAAGGCTGAATAGCCAAAAATCATTGGGATTTTTCGGGAACTGTAGAATCAACTTCATTCTTTTTTCTATCTTTGCGGTATGGAAATGCCGCGTGTTCCACTGAGGTTCATAAGCTTGTTGTGTGTGTGCTTATGTGTTTCCCTGACCTGTTTTGCGCAGGACTGGGACGAACTGCTGTACGCTGTTGTTGGCGAGGCTTCCGATGAGGTCTCGGAGGAGGAAATCGCCGTGTTGGATGATTTGTTCTCCCACAAATGTAATCTAAACGAGCTCACGGAATCTGATTGCCAGCAGTTTTTCTTTCTCACAGAATTTGAAAAAATGAGCCTATTATATTATGTGGAACATAACAAGTCGTTGCTCAGCGTGTATGAGTTGCAACATGTGCTTGGCTTACCGCTGGAAAAAGCACAACTGTTGGCGCAACTGTGTGTGGCTGAGCCTGTAAAACCACGCAAATCCATCTCCGATTTGTTGGACGACGGAACACATCTGTTTGCTGTGCAATCTACGGTGAATGCCGTTTCCAATAACGACTACAAACATGAAAATGGATATCGGGGCGGTGCCAACAAAGAAATTGTCCGTTATCGGTTTCAGTCGCACAACGAGCTGTATGCTGGCATTACGCTGAAAAAGGATATGGGCGAGCAGCTGACATTCCGCGATGGATTTGATTCCCAATCGTGCTATATTCAGAAAAAAAGCAATGGAATGATTTCAAATCTTGTGTTCGGCGATTACGTGCTGAACATAGGGCAGGGGCTTGTCGCCGCGCAGGGTGGATTCGGCGGCAGTTCCTTGGAACAGGCTGGAGGAAAACAGGCGTATGTGCTTGCAAAACACAGCTCAAGTTCCGAATTTGCGTATTTTCGTGGTATTGGCGCTACTATCAACGTGAAACAGATACAGGTAACGCCTTTTTTGTCGTATAGGAAATTGGACGGGAAATGTTCCGAAAAAGACGAGTTCCCATTTACCATACAAAAAACGGGCTATCATCGTACAGAATCAGAGTGCGCGACAAAACAAACAATAGCATATACTGTGGCAGGAACGCATATTCAACTCGAAATGAGACGGTTGCGTCTCGGGTTTGCTCTTCTGCAACAGCAATTTGAGAAGGATTCCGTGGACTACGTAATGCGGAATGCTACGGTTACATATAATTATCGTAAACAGAAAATAAGAATGTACGGCGAATGTGCAACCGACAAGCAATTTCGATTCGCCACCATACACGGAATGCAGTATTCGTTTGCCGACGGCGTTCTGTTTTCGACCAATGTCCGATTCTATCAAAATGATTATCAGAGTTTTAATGCTTCGGCGGAGGGTAGGCAGTCGGCTGTGGAAAACGAGATTGGCTGGCGTTCAAATGTGAAACTTCCCCTAAATCAGAATCTTACGCTGATTTTTGATAATGATTTGTTTACAATGCCAAATGAACGGACTAACATACGGACTCCGTCTCAGGGAGATGCTGTCCGCGTAAAACTCTCGTATGTGCGAAGAACGCTTTTTAAAGCGTATTACCAATATTCGCTTATTACACAGACCCAGAAATCAGAATCTGGTTATGAGATGTGTAAGAGGTTGAAGCAGAGTGGAATGCTGTCGTTTTTCCCCGAGAAAAGGGTTCAGCTAAAAATTGCCGCACAGCTGTCGTCGCAAAACGGTGAGACGGGGTATTTGGTGTATGAAGATGTTGTGTATAAACCTGAAAATCATTCATTTACGCTGAACACACGTTTTGCCCAGTTCGATGCCTCATACGAAAATCGTCTCTATGCATGGGAAGACGATGTGCAGTATGCGTTTTCGAGTTCGCAGTATTTTTATGCAGGAACGTATTGGTACGTGCTGCTGAAATGGAAATCAACATCAAACATCAATCTGCAAATCAAACTTATGCAAACCAACTATTCCGACAAATATGAATTGCCCGAATCGTATGATTTATATAGAGATAACCGAAAACTTGCGGTACATGTTTTGGTGCAAGTTTCGTTATGATTTTGTTCCATTTCTTTCGGCGGCGAAAGAATTTTGCGAATAAGTGAGAGCAAAGGAAATGTATTTTCTTTGCCGAACGTGAGCAAAATGCCAAAAGGAAACGGAACCCAAAGAAAGGCCGCCGACGTACCTGCTTGGCTAAAAATCAACTGCGTTCCGCTAAAGGCGTTGAAGTGCCACATTATCGTATAATAAAGAATCTCGTTAGAAGGCACCAACGCCTTTTTCACGCTGCACTCCGTTGATTTTCTTGACGCCAATCAGCTAAGTCGGAAACAAAGAAGAATTTGGACAAAAAAAGAGACTATAGAAAACTATAGTCTCTCAATTCATTTGTTGAAAAAAGATATTATTCTGTAACTTTTTTTACGTTAACAGCACAAGGTCCTTTTTTGCCGTTCGGGTCAATTTCGAATTCAACGTTGTCGTTGTCGGCAATTTTGTCAACTAAACCTGAAACGTGGACAAACCATTCTTTGTCTGTTTCAGCCTCTTTAATAAAACCATAACCTTTGGTTTTGTTAAAGAATTTTACTGTACCTTTCATAATGAAAAAAAATTAATGTTAATAATATCCCAAATATAATAAAAAAATGCTATGCTTTGTTCGTTTTCCGAAAATTTTTTGTAAAAAATGACGAAGTTTTTGGCCTGATATTTGGAATTCGTTGATTTTTAGTTATTTTCGTAAAAAAAAGAATATGTTCTGTAAACGGATTATAATAATGGTATTGTTTGCCCTTATGGCCTACGGCAGCATGGGGCAGAACAACAACATTTTTGTTCGGAAAGAGGATAATCCCGAGCTGAAGGTTACAGTGACTGGCTATTTTGGCATCAGTTTGATGACGAGCTACACGGGATTTATCCGTTATGGCTATATTCAAATAAAATCGACGGGCGAGCAGCAACTCACGTGGCTTTCGCGTGACCAATTCATACAGCAGGCCTCGGGACAGGCCGTTTCGAAGGCAAATCCTGAAAAGAGAAATTTGTTGGAGGAAAAGGAAATTATGTGGCAGTCGTTCGAAAACCTTTGGAAACTCCGTTATGCAGAATATCCCTACGATGGCACGGAGGAGAAAGGATGGGCTGGACGCGACTTTGCCCCAAGCGATGCGCAATGGAGTTTTTTGAAACGGAACTACAACTACAGCGCAATGGATCAATTCCTGTATGGTGAAGATATGTGGCGGCTGGTTAAGGATTCCCAAGACCCCGATTGGCAAAACCAATATTCCAGTTTGAAATAACGTGGAAACCAATACGAAAAAGGTTATCTTGTTTGTCAGCAACGATTTGGTGTGCGACAATCGGTTGCATAAAATGGCGTCAACGTTGACGAATGCTGGCTTCAACGTGCTTGTGGTTGGACGAAAACGTTCGGATAGCCTGCCGCTACGTGATGTGCCGTATAATACAAAACGACTGCGCTTTGTGTTTTCGAAAGGACCGCTGTTTTATGCGGAAATGAATCTGCGATATTTCTTTTTTTTGCTGTTCCGTCGGTTTGACATAGCCACTGCCAATGATTTGGACACACTCTTAGGCGTGTATTGCGCTACTTGGATTCGTCGCAAACAAATAGTTTATGACAGCCACGAATATTTTACCGAAGTGCCTGAACTTGCGAATCGTCCCTTAGTAAAACGAATTTGGACGGCGATAGAACGCTGTTTGTTTCCCCGATTGAAAAATTGTATAACTGTTTGTGAATCAATTGCAAACATATACACAAAAACATACGGCGTGCCTGTTCGGGTAGTGCGGAATCTTCCGTTTTTACAAGAGCAATGTGTTGAAAATCAACGAAATGAGAAAATGATTTTGTATCAGGGTTCGTTGAATGTTGGACGTGGTCTGGAGATGCTTATTTCTACTATGGAATATCTTCCCGATGCGAAATTGCTTATTGTGGGCGATGGCGACATAAAGGCTGATTTACAGAAACTTGTATGTCAGCGGAGACTTGGTGATAGGGTAGAGTTTACGGGAAAAATTCCCTATTCCGAAGTGAAAAACTATACTCGGCAGGTGGCAATTGGCGTTTCGTTGGAGGAGGGTTGTTGTGCGAATTATCGTTTTGCGTTGCCAAACAAACTCTTCGACTACATTCAGGCGCGAACGCCTGTGCTTGTTTCCGATTTACCTGAAATGGCGCGGATTATACGGCAGTATGGCTGTGGAGAGGTGCTTGCAGAACGCACGGAGCAGAATTTGGCGATGCAGATTGCCAACATATTGGAACATCAGGAAAAATGGCGTGAATATGCTGCAAATTGCGATGCGGCGGCTCGGGAATTGTGTTGGGAACGTGAGGAGCGAACGGTGTTAGATGTATATGCGCGTTTATCGTAGCTCGTCGGTGTCGATGCGCAAGTTTTCGATGATGAAATTCTGTCGCTCGGGAGTGTTGTCGCCCATATAGAAGCTGAGAATATCGTTGATTTGCGTGTCGTGGTCGATAACCACGGGTTCCAAACGTATGTCTTTCCCAATAAATACCGAAAATTCATCTGGCGAAATTTCTCCCAAACCTTTGAATCGAGTGATTTCCGGGTCGGAAATTGCTTTAAGGGCTGCAAGCCGTTCCTCGTCGCTATAGCAATATTTTGTTATTTTCTTGTTGCGGACACGGAATAGTGGCGTTTGCAAAATATATACGTGTCCTTCGCGGATGAGGTTCGGACAATACATTAAGAAGAATGAGACCAACAACATACGGATGTGCATTCCGTCAACATCGGCATCGGTTGCGATGATTACCTTGTTGTAACGAAGATTTTCCAACGAACCTTCAATATCCAATGCAGCTTGGAGAAGGTTCAGCTCTTCGTTTTCGTAAATATCCTTTTGCTTTTTCTTATAAGCGTTGAGCGGTTTTCCTCGAAGACTGAACACTGCCTGTGTGGCTGCGTTTCTTGATTTTGTGATTGAACCGCTTGCCGAATCACCTTCGGTAATGAAAATACAGGTCTCGTCGCGAAGTTCGTGGTTCGTGTTGTAGTGTATGCGGCAATCGCGGAGTTTTCGGTTGTGCAAGCTCGCACGCTTTGTCATTGCTTTGTTGCGCACCACATCAATTGCCTTGCGTTCTTTTTCTGAATCTTGGATTTTCTTTGCCATCACCTCGGTGATTTCGGGGTGTTTATGCAGATAATCGTCAAGTTCCTGTTTTACAAAATCATTCACAAACTTATTGACCGAAATGCTGCCTTCAGTTGGCGCCATATCGCGTGAACCAAGTTTTACTTTTGTTTGGCTTTCGAACACAGGTTCTTCCACATTGAGCGCAATAGCCCCAACCACGCCATTGCGGATGTCGGCAAGTTCCTGGTTTTTGTTGAAGAATTCCTTTATTGTGCGTCCAATTGCCTCACGGTAGGCTGCTTGGTGCGTTCCTCCTTGAATAGTGTGCTGACCGTTGACAAACGAAAAATAATCTTCTCCGTTTTGTTCAGTGTGCGTCAGCGCAATTTCAATATCATCGCCTTTGAGGTGGATAATCGGATATAATGGCTCAATTTGATCTTTTGCAAATGTTTCGGTCAACAAATCAAGAAGACCATTTTTTGAATTAAATTTTTGTCCGTTGTAATTGATTGTAAGTCCAGTGTTTAGATACGAATAATTGCGCATCATCGTTTCGATGAAATCGTCGTGGAATGCGTAATTTTCGAACAAACCTTTGCTGGAATCGGGTTCAAATTCAATAAGAGTGCCGTTTTGTGATTTGCTCTCATCTTGTATCACATTGGTGTCGCTCGCAAGCACACCTTGTTTAAATTCAATGCGGCGCGTTTCGCCGTTGCGGAACGATTGGGCGGAAAATTTCCATGATAATGCGTTCACGGCCTTTGTACCCACACCGTTCAACCCAACTGATTTTTTGAAAACTTTTGAGTCGTATTTCGCACCCGTGTTGAGAATAGAAACGCAGTCCAAAAGCTTTCCAAGCGGAATACCGCGCCCATAGTCGCGCACACGGACTTTCCCGTCCTTTACGGTCACATCAATTACTTTGCCCGCGCCCATACGGAATTCATCAATGGAGTTGTCGATTACTTCCTTTATCAGCACATAAATTCCGTCGTCGGAGTGGGAACCATCGCCTAATTTTCCGATGTACATACCCGGACGGAGCCGTATATGTTCCACACCCTCAAGGGTCTTGATGTTTTCTTCGGTATATTCTGCGATTTCTGCCATTTATTCTGTTCGGAATTTGGTAGCAAAGGTACTTTTTCCTATGAATTTGGAAGAATTTATTGAATAGGAATAATTTACGAGTTATGAACAACGCACCACATCTACCACGTGGCTGCCTGCTCCAATAAGTTCCTGCCGTTCCGACACGCATTTTTGGTATTCGATGAAACGGGCAAATGTCGCGTCGCTCATGTGATTGATGCGGGTACGCATATAGTCGGCGGCTCCTTCAGGCGAAAAGATTGTGACACGTTCCAAACCTGCTTTCTCGTTAAGACGGTTTATGTCTTCCAGACGCACGTAGTCGTACAATTCCCCCTCCTGAACTCTCACGTGAAAATCCTTATCCACAGCTCCTTGCGCCAAAAGCCCCTCGATTCTTTCCTCGTCGAAGCAATACGAAAGAATGCTGTATTCGTTCATCAGATACGCCACAAAAATCAGTCCTCCAGGCTTGGTCACGCGTTTTGTCTCGTTCAGTGCCTTTAGTTTTTCGTCGTCGCCTATAAGATGGTACAGCGGACCGAGCAAAAGCGTAACATCGGCAAAATCCGTCGCTATAGGCGACATATTTCTGGCATCGCCCTGAATCACATCGGCCGTGGGTTCACGTTTGAGAAACATTTCAATATTGCGGCGGACGAGTTCCACGGCTTTCACCCGATAACCTTCAGCCATCAGTGCTGAGCAGTATCGTCCCGTTCCCGCCCCAACGTCGAGGATTGTCTGCCCCTGCTGCAAAAACCGACGCAGGTGGTACATAGTGGTTTCGAACTCCACAATGCCATGCCGTCGGCACAAGCGAAGGTCTTCGTTGTGCTTGTTGTAATGCTTTTCTATGTTTGTTAAGGCCATAATTTTTTATCCGTTGAGCATTTTTATTTTTTGTAAAAATTACTTGTGTCTTGAACGAAAATTCTACGAAAACTTTCCTCATAAAATCAAGCAAATATACGATGTTATATCAAAATAAAATTTTTTCCTTTTCCCGTTTTCACGCACTAAAAAGGGACTCCCTTGCGGAAATCCCTTAATTGTTCTACTTTTTTCTTACAACTTTGTGTTTCAATTTCAGCATTGCGAAATTTAGTTCCAGTTCGGTTTCCGATTCTGTTGTATTGAGGTCGTTGCCCAAAATATCGGAAATAAGTTCGCCACCTTTTTGCATAAGTGATTTTTGAACGGTTTTGTCTTCTGTTTGTGGCAAGGCGGCAATGGTTCTCGACAACTCCCGAATTTTCACAAATGTCTCGATAATAAGCAAAGTCGTTTGTACCGCCTGTTCGCCTTTGAGTATGGTTGCAAGCATATATAAACCTCGTTCTGTAAAGGCTCTTGGCTCTACTTTGCTAAATTTCAACTGATTAAGGTGGTCGAAATTTTCGACCACCTCTGTTTTCTCTTGTTGAGTCAGTTTAAAGACATACCCTTCCGGAAACTTTTCTGGATTGTTTTTCACCGCTTCGTTGATTCGTTTGGTTTCCACGCCATACAGCGTAGCCACATCACTATCGATAATCACATTTTCATTGCGAAGTTGCAAGACCTTGTCCTGCACGTCTTCAATTTTTATCATTTGCATTATACTTTTTATGTATTGATTACAATGCAAAGATATACGATTTCTCTTGGATTCCGGTATGTAGGCAAGAAAAAAGGGACTCCCTTGCGGGAATCCCTTTTCAATGGTCAAGATTTTATTGTATTTGCTCTAAATTATTTTCATACAATTTTATAATGACGCTTATTAATGTCCATGTACACTTTGGGGATAATATCTAAAAGTTCTTTTATTGTTTGTGAATACTCTTCTAACTCTTTCCCAAAATTCGGTCGTGTAAAATTAAGAAAGTTCTGCCATTGATAATTACCGTGATTTTTTATGGTTTCAATCTGCGTCCAAACATTTTTATTCTGAAAATTCTCATTAACACCAATATAAAACAAACAATATCTTAACTGACACAAATTCATATGAAGTTCTTCATCTATAATCGTACGATACGGAATCGCAAGAATAGCATCTATATTCCTATAAACTAACTCTTGTTCTTCATGCCATAATTGAAGTTCCGTATAAGTTTGAGTTGTTTGGAAACCAGCATCTCTTAGTTCCTCTATAGTAAATTTCTGTGAGTTTTCCAATTGAGTGAAATTCGTATAATTATCACCTTGTGTGTTCTTTTTGTATACCAAATACGCTTGACTTCTTTGTAAACAATAATATAAATCTTGAATATATGGTTTTGAAATGGGTTTAGCTTTTTTCTTATAAAAAGAATCTGCTAATGGAACAGTAAGGAAATAAATAAGTATTCCAGTTATAATACTTGTGCAAATTCCAATAAGACAATCATTTATTTGATATATTTTATTTTCTCCCCATTCCAAAGGTCTAATTGTAAAGAACTGAAATATAATTTGTAATATAACTGCTACGCATATTATACAAATTACAATTAAAATATTGCGAATCTTTTTTCTCATATCTCTATTTTTTACTTATTTAACATCTTGTACTAAACGGACAGAGAACCCATTGGCACGAGATACGCCGGAGGAAGTCACACTATTTCCTCCCAGATAGTAAGGTTGGCCATCCAGTTGTGTATTAGCCGTACTTGACCAATAGTAGCCGGACTCACCAACGCTGTCCACATCCGTACCGCGACGACGGCCCGCAGCAGGAAGAAACACCGCACCATACGACTGCAAAACCATCCACTCATCCTGTGTGTACACATTGGTTGAATATTTAAGCTCTTTGCCAGATGTGAATTTTACCGACGATGGAGTTTCCCAACCGTCAGGCAACAATATTATTCCGTTCACGTTGTTCACACTACCATATCCCCAAAGGTCGCTTGCCTGTGCACGACCAGAAATCAAATAATCCCATTCGCTGTATGTGAGCGTACGCCACAATCCCTCTTGGTTTCCGCCGTTGGAAATTTTGTTATATACCCCCCAATCGTAATTCGTGCCTGCTATGCTTCCCGTGGCAGTTTTTGCATAATCGGAGGAGGTGGTGCTACTCTCATATGGTTTTGTCCTCCCAAACCCGCTTGTTCCCCAACCGAACAAGTCTATCCAACCAGTATAAACATTGCCTATTTTCTTGTTATCACTACCTCCAACTGTTCCACCAGCTTTTCCAAGCTTTGGTTTTTGTGTTCCGACAAAATCCCATTGATTTTCAGCAAATCGCCATTTTTTGTTAGGACTCGCCTGATATTGCAAGTTTCCTTGTGAGAAATACACTTTTTTGGTCCTCGAAACGGAAAAGTCACTCTGTATGGCACCATCTACAATAGCAACTTTCTTCTTCGTGGTAAACGTAATCTCATTACCATACGAAGTCCCCTCCTTATTTATAGCGTATGCACGCACATAATAGGTTGTCCCTTCCAAAAGCGAAGAAAGCGTAACAGAAAAACTGCCTGTTCCTGTACCACTCGCTTCCTTATTGTCTGCAATTGTTGGATTTAATGAGGTTGCCCAACAAATTCCTCGTTCGGTAACAGAGGCTCCGTTGTCGGCTGTTACATTACCATCAATGGTTGCAACATCAATAAATACGTTCGTTGCTTGTAAGGTAGAAACACTCGGAGCCATAATTTTCATAGTGGTAAATGTAATTTCATCGCCATACGAAGTTCCCTCGTTATTTATGGCATAGGCACGTGCATAAAACGTTGTCCCGTCAGAAAGCGAAGAGAGCGTTGCTGTGAAACTGCCAGTTCCTGTTCCACTCGTTTCTTTATTATCTTCAATAGTCGGATTTCTGGTCGTATTCCAACATATACCTCGCTCTGTTACAGGTGCTCCGTTGTCTTTGTTCACTTTCCCGCCAACGGTGGCGGCATCGTATGTTATGTCGGTTGCCTGCATGGTTGTAACCGTTGGTGCAGTTGCTTTTGTAAAAGAAAACGTTATTGCCTGGTCACTGGTTATCACCGCCGTCTTCTTGTCGGTCTGTCTATAATAATATCCTATGAACTCAAATGTATCGCCTTCGTAAAAAGTAATAACATCTTCAACAGACTTTAAGAAAACATCTGATTTGCTCGTAATAATCTCATAAATGCCAGGTTGTGAATTTTGCGTGAGCGAAAGTTTCAACGAAGCTGATTTGCCACCCGCCGTAGCAACCAACACGTACATACCTGTTGATGCACCAATTTGGAACGCATTCTGCCCTGCGTCAATGTTGTTTGAGTAGCGTGCCACAAACGTGCCGTTCAACGAATATAGTGTAAGGGATAAATGCCCTGCTTTTTCCATGTTCACTGCCACGGCATTGCTTGCCGTCTGTTGCAAAAACATTGGATTGTCAACTGAGGCAATCGGTGTTTCTTGTTTTTTCACTTTTTGCAATGTAATCACATTGTCAGGGCTGTACAACATTTTTGTTTTTCCCGAAGACAGATCCTTTACTTGTACTTTTTCCATCTCAACATTCGCCGAAAACGTAACCGTGTAGTTAGTTTGTGCGAATAAACTCGTTGCTCCCATCAGCAACGCTCCTAAAATCGAATAAAATTTTCTCATACGTATATATATTTTTATTTCTTCAATTATTTTTCCTTTATTCATATCATTTTTATCCTTATCTCTATTTTTTATTTTACATCACGCACAAGGCGGACAGATCGCCCATATCTGCGGCCGTAGTAGTTACCTTCGTTGTTCGTTTGCTGCGTGCCATTGCCGTTGAAATACAGATAGTACGCGTCGTGGACGGTGTTAGCCGAACTCGACCAATAGTAGCCGGAACCAACGCCGTTCACATCCGTACCGGAACGGTAGCCCGCAGCAGGAAGAAATACCGCACCATTAGCCTCCATTTTAGCCCAGTCTTCAATTGAATATGTGTTTCGTTCTTGTAGTAGTCTCTCGCTTGTGAATGTTACGTCTGCTGGTAATGTCCAGTTATCGGGAAGCAAAACTAACCCCGAAACGTGATTCACCGTGGCATAGCCTTTCTTGTTTGACGCGTCAGTTCTTTTATTGATTAGATATTCCCATTCCCCCCTTGTGAGTGTCCGCCACATTTCCACTTGGTTCCCACCATTGGAAATCTTGTTATAAACGCCCCAGTCGTAATTTGTGCTGGTAATGTTGTTTGAACCGTCGCCGTAGTCACTATAATTTGAGCTTGTCATATATGGATTCTTGCCATTGTAGCCACTCGTTCCCCAACCGAATAAATCTATCCAACCCTCATAGTTTGAAGAAATGTTGTTGTTATCTTGGCCAACTATCTCCCATTGGTCTGCGAATCGCCACGTGCCTGTACTTGCTTGGTATTGCAGGTTGCCCTGCGAGAAATAAATCTGAGTGTTACTTCCAGTAGAGAATGCAGCCCTAATCGTTCCGTTTTCTAGATACTTCGTGGTAAATGTAATGATCTCTCCGTAAGATATTCCTGCACTATTCACAGCATAGGCACGAGCATAATATGTTGTGTTCTCGGGTAGATCGGTAAGTTTAACACTAAATAATTCGCCTATTCCCGTTCCGCATATTATTTTATTATCTGTAATGGTAGGATTGTTTGTTGTACCCCAACATATGCCTCGCTCTGTTATAGTTGCTCCGTTGTCTTTGGTCACGTTTCCGCTAATGATGGCGGAATGTTTTGTGACGGTTGCTGGCCAAGTTGTAACCATTGGCGCATCACACACAAGGCGGACAGAGATTCCGAAACGTCGGTTGAAAAAGCTGTCCGCCCATGCAATGTTACTTTTAAAGCCCATATAGTAGGCATATTCATCACCGTCTGCCGAAGCCGACCAATAATAGCCTCTATCAGTATTAAATACACCGTTGTAACGATAACCACCAGCAGGAAGGAATACCGCACCGTTCGCCTCCATTTTTCTCCACTCTGACGAAGAATATTCGTTGTCAGAATAGCTCGCACCATATGTTGGGCTTGACGATTCGCTCTTAAATGTAAGTCCCTCTGGCAAAGTCCAATTATCGGGTAAAAGAATTAGACCATGCACTCCGTTAACCATCGCGTATCCTTTTTTACTTGAGGCGTTGTTACGCTTTTCTAACAAATAATCCCATTCATCAATAGTAAGAGTTCTCCACAATCCTGCTTGGTTACCACCGTTAGAAATCTTATTGTACACGCCCCAGTCTGCGTTAGCATAATTACCAGTCAGGTCGTTGGAAGACGAACCACCAGGATAATAGTCTTCGTCATTTTTACGTGAACTTGTGGGCATATACTCGTTTGCTCCGCTGTTCCAACCAGAAGTACCCCAACAGAATAAATCTATCGTACTACTAATTTTTTTATCATCATCACTACCATACATATTACTTTCGCCAATTATATCATATTGATGTTCTGCAAAATAAAAAGAACGAGACCAGAATCGTAGATTTCCTTGAGAAAAGTAAACTTTATTGTTAGGAGAAACAGAAAATGACGACTTTATTACGCTGTTTCCAGGAATAGGAGAACACGTTATTGTTGTCGTCGTCGTAAAAGAAAACGTTATGGTCTTATCACTTGTAATCACCACCGTTTTTACATCGGTTTGATTGTTATAATATCCTGTAAACTCGAACGTATCGCCTTCGTCAAAGGTTATCACATCGTCAATCGACTTCAACAAAGGTTCAGGTTTATTGATCAAAACTTCAATAATACTTGGCGGCGTGCTTTGCGTTAACAGAATTTTCAGCGACGCAGTCTGATTGTTTGCGGAAGCCACCAGCATGTACACACCCGACGAAGCGCCAATCTGGAACGCATTCTGCCCTGCTTCAACGTTGTTTGAATAGCGAGCTATGAAACTTCCGTTGGAAGAATACAACGTGAGGTTCAAATGTCCCGCTTTTTCCATATTCACAATTACCTCGTTGCTTGCCGTCTGTTGCAAAAACATTGGATTGTCAACTGAGGCAATTGGTGTTTCTTGTTTTTTCACTTTTTGCAATGTAATCACATTGTCAGGGCTGTACAGCATTTTTGTTTTACCCGAAGACAGATTCTTTACTTGTACTTTTTCCATCTCAACATTCGCCGTAAACGTAACCGTGTAGTTAGTTTGTGCGAATAAACTCGTTGCACACATCAGCAACAGTCCTAAAATCGAATAAAATTTTCTCATACGTATATATTTATTGAGTTAATACATTTTCAAACGATAACAAAAATACCTATTATTCAGCAGATTACGTGAATTCCACTGTCATCAAAAAGATTACAATTTTGTAATCAAAATGGATAAAATATTAATTGAAATGCTGGAAGAAATTATAGTCAAGTATTTTTGATATACGGAGTAGCACATCGGTGTTGATTGACGGTTTAGAGAATATTTTGTACAAATTGTTCCTCGAACAAGGTATTTGCTTGGCAAGCCAGCTCGTACTGCGTCCCTGCTCCCGTAACTTAGCATGTATTAGTTGTCCAATGTGTATGTTTTGTGGTTTCTCCATAAAAAAAGCGTTAGCCGTTCGTTTTTACTTATCATATCCGAAGGCTCCGCCAAGAACCATTGCAACTGATAAGTACGAAACAGCTCACGCCTCACGCGTGAACCAATCGCTGACTTACTCTCGTTGCAAATTTTGGCGGATTTTACGGATAGAGAATAAGAGCGTAAGCTCAAATATGTTTTAAAATTCTATTTCTGTTTTTGTTCTTTTAAAATTTTGTTTCGTCAAAAGTAACAAGAAAATTGGCACGTAAGGCAAAAAATGGGAAAAGTTATTAAATTTGCATCATACCAATAATTTAAAAGTATGAACACTAATAAGATTGAAATTTATCAGACAGAAGACGGAAAAATCCAGTTGGATGTGCGTCTGGAGAATGAAACAGTATGGCTCTCTCAAGCCCAAATGGCGGAATTATTTCAAACGGACAGAACGTCTATTGTTCGCCATATAAACAACATTTACAAAGTTGAGGAATTACAGCGTGAGTCAACCTGTGCAAAAATTGCACAAGTTCAAATTGAAGGGAATAGAAAAGTTTCTCGAAATATTCCATACTTCAATCTGGATATGATTATTTCCGTGGGTTATCGTGTAAACGCAAAACGAGGTGTTAAGTTTCGCCAATGGGCAAACCAAATAATAAAAGATTATTTGCTCAAAGGGTATGCTGTAAACGACAAACGCACCGCCCAACTCGGACAGGTAATCCAAATTCTGAAACGTGCCGAACATGTTTTGGATAGCAAGCAAGTACTTTCTGTTGTGGAAAAATACAACACAGCGCTGGATTTGCTCGATTCCTACGACCATCAGACCATGCAACGCCCCAAAGGGAACAAGAGTGTGTATGTGCTTACTTATGAGGAATGTATGTCGGTGATAGAATCCATGCGGTTTGGTGACGAATCGTCTTTATTCGGGAAAGAAAAAGATGACTCGTTTAAAGGAAGTATCGGAAACATATATCAATCGTTTGGCGGAAACGACGTGTATCCCTCGTTGGAGGAGAAAGCCGCCAACTTGTTATATTTTGTGACTAAAAATCATAGTTTCATTGACGGTAACAAACGTATTGCCGCCACAATGTTTCTGTATTTTCTCGACAAAAACGGAGCATTATTCATCGACGGGGAAAAGACGATTGACGACTACACACTTGTGGCTCTTACGATTATGATTGCAGAATCCCGCAGCGAGGAAAAAGAGATGATGATTAGCGTGATTATGAATTGTATAGGGAAATAGTGATTATACGTTAATTTTCTATTTCTTATTTTAATTCATACTTTTTCAAATATAGGAAATTTGCTTTCTACGAGAACGATTTACCACAGAATGCAATGAAAAATTCTTGCATAAAAAAAGAGATGTAGCAATACATCTCTTTCTTATCATTAGCAAGGAAAATTGTTGTTATCCCATTACCACAACAATTTCATTTTCCTTCTTCATCTTGTCGAACGGAACCACATTGCCTTCCACAGCTTTGCCGTTCAATGTGATGGAAACCACGCCTTTTTCTACTTTTTTAGGATTCTTTACGGTGATGTTCGCGATTTTCCCACGGAATTTACGTGTCGCCGTGAATCCTTTCCATCCTGGAATACATGGGTCAATCAACAGACCGTCGTAGTCGGGACGAATGCCGAGAATGTATTGCGCCGCCGTGAAATATGCCCACGAAGCCGTTCCGCTCAACCACGGGCAACGACTTTGACCAGCACGCATGTTGTAGGTAGAACAGGTGGTTTGTGCATATACATACGGTTCAATCTGACGAACTTCCGCCTTTTCGTTGTATGCGGCAGGAAGATAGTTCTTGTAGTTTTTGAACGCACGTTTTCCGTGTCCCAAAATACAGTCGGCCATAATTCCCCAACCTTGCGTGTGCTGGAACACGGCGGCATTTTCCTTCATCCCCTTGTTGAACAACGGTGCCTTGATAACCGACGCCTCTGTTTTTTCGTATGGAGGATCGCACAGAACCAAACCGTATTTTATTGCCAAATGTTTCTCAACGCTGTTCATAACCGTTTCGGCACGTTCGCCGGTTGCCTGACCGGAAATGATTGCCCACGAGTTCGGATTTAACCAAATCTTTCCTTCATTCAGTGGGTCGTTTTTCGTGCCGAAAATGTAGCCGTCTTCTTTGATTGCACGAACGTACCATTCGCCGTCCCACGCAACCTTGTCGATGGTCTTCGTCAACGAGGTCAAATGACCTTCCGCCCATTTCACTTCGTCTTTCTTGTTCAAACGAGTACAAATGTCAATATAGACTGTCAATGCGTAACGGAGTTGCATTGCCACGAACACCGTTTCGCCTTTTGCTCCAAGTACAAGACAGTCGTTCCAGTCGGCTTTCAGGCCGCACGGCAAGCCGTTTTTACCACGACGGTCGAGGTTGAACTGGATGGCACGTTTCAGGTGTTCCAAAACGGTGCCTTCGCCCTTGTCGGAGAACGGAAGAACCTTGTTGTAATAATTGATGTCGCCCAATTCCTTCACGTATGTAGGAACCGTGTTGAACAGCCACATGCAGTCGTCGGAACGGAAGTCGGCTTCGGGAGTCGGTGCCTCGTGTCCCGGATTGTGTGCAAACGGTTTCACAACAGGCATAGCGCCACCGTTGGAGTTTTGTCCTGTCAGCATAAGTTCAAGACGGTCAACAACTTCCTCTGGAATGTTGTGGATAACGCCGAGCATATCCTGAATCGTGTCGCGGTAGCCCATTCCGTCGCGTTCGCCACGGTAGATGAGCGAGGCCGCACGGCTCCACGCATACGTAATCAGGTTGTTGAACGGATTCCACATATTTATCATGCTATTGAAAGCCGCATCGGGTGTTTGTGCCGAAAGACCTTCGATACGTCCGTGCCAGTATTTCACAATTTTGTTGAATTCGGCTTCGACCTTGGCTGGCGTTGCAACCATTTTTGCCGCTTTTTTGCCTTCTTCCCACGCCTTGCCGATACCAAGAACAACGGAAAATTCCTTTGTCTCGCCCGGTTGCAGGTCAACATCTACTTGCAACGTACCGCAACCGTTGTCACCTTCGGTAAGGGAATTGTTACATTTTCCGTTAGCCACAACTTGCGGATTTGCATACGTGCGGTATGCTCCCAAAAATTTTGCACGGTCGCTGTCGTAACCCGTAACTTTCTGACCCACAACGCCAATGAACGAGTGACGTGCTTGGTCTTTATTCTGGAAATTGTCGGGGTCTTCGGGCATATACAAGTTGCTGCCGTGGTCAACAAAGCCGTTTTTGTAGGCAGTCTTAATAATGTACTGCGTATATTGCAGATTGTTGCTGTCGTCGTTCATATTCCAGTTCGACGCAAATTCAACGTAGGTGAATGCACGCAACTTACGGGCTTTCTTGCCTGTGTTGGTGATTTTTACGTTCCACACCTCGAATTCCTGTCCCATCGGCACGAAATAAAGCGTTTCGGTCTTTATGTTGCTATATTCCGACGAAATTTTCGTGTAGGCCGAACCATGACGGCATTCGCTTTTATATTTGTCAAGCGGTTTGCCTACTGGTTGCCACGAGCCAGACCAAAAATCCTTGTTTTCGCAGTCGTGGATGTACAAATAGCGACCGGGCTGGTCGAGCGGCACATTGTTGAATTTTATACGAAGAAAACAACCTTGCACCGACGAGCGGAAAAATGAATATCCGCCGGCGTTGTTTGTAATGATTGCACCATAGCGAGTGTCGCCAAGATAATTGCTCCACGAAGTGGGAGTGTCGGGTTTGGTGATGACGTATTCCTTGTGCTCGTCATCAAAATAGCCGTATTGCATACAATAAAGATTAAAAGTTACTATTCAAAAAAATAACGTTTCAAAGGTACAATTTTTTATGAATTATTCTACGTCCTTAATATTTATTGTGATATTAAACGTCGCCGTTACGCCATCTTTTTCTAAAATCAGTTTCGGTGTAATGGTTGTAATATCTTGATTACTGGTGGCACTTATCGTCATAAGCGATATGGCGCTGTTTTTCTCTGCGGAATTGATTGTTAATGAAGCGATTATAGAAGAAAATACCGAAAGGAAATCAGATGCGGAAACAACATTTCCTTCTGTATCAATATAAAAACCAGAATTGTATTCTCCCTTGCCAACTTCTCCATACCATATCTTTATTTCATTGTTGTTGATTGCTTTATGAATCTGATAGGTAGTCATTTTAAAACATTGACGCAAGTCTTCTGTTATATCAATGCTCGTAGATTCCCAATCTTCGCGTGGAAACGAAACGGAGAGGTCTTTTTCTATCGAAGTCGGAGTTCCTTCGGGGGCAGTTTCTGGGTCTAAATAATCAACAAAATTGATTGTAACACTGTTCTCAACAATTTTGCTGTTGTACAGCATATAGAATTTGATGGTCATTGTGCCATTTGGCTTTACCTCGGTTCCCATCTGTTGAATGCTTAATTGTCCTTCCAGAACAGTGGCATATATTACAGACTCCAACAATGATGATGTATAATCTCCATTTTCATCGTAATAATAACAGGGCTCTTTGGTAATAGTTGATACATAAACTGTATTGTAACCCAATTCTCCTTTGACCAACCAGATTACATCGTCCCAAGAATTTGCCCCAAGTGCCGACAATGTCGCCTCGGCATTGAAATCATCTACGGTAACTTGTTGTGACTGGCTTGTAACAAGATAGTCAATCGACATTGTGTTGGTGGCGACAATATGTTGCTTGTCGTTGAGGTCAATCACGTAAATAGTGAAGATAATCTTCACGCATTTGCCTTGGTATCGTAATGCCTCGGTAATTTTTGTCTGGCAGACTTCATATCGGTCATAATTTAAGTAAATGTTGAATATACCAATGCATTCCTCATACGTGAATGCTGACTGAAACATACCATTATATTTTTCGCACACGTCACCGTTTTTCTCCCACCAATGCCCCCAATGGTATTGTGTGTTTGAGCGTATTGTGTCGGAATTGGTAGAATTATTGATTGCCAAACAAGTGATGTCGCTTTTTTCTTTTCCTGTCAATGCACTGCCTAATTGTTCTTTATCAACGCCCAAGTATGCTGCTATGGTATTAAGGTCAAGTTCAACTTGCTTTGAGTCATAATCTATTATTTCGCTATTGGCAAACGTTAGGGAATATTCCAACACAAGGTCTTTGTTCTCCTTCTTCTCTTTTTCTGGAGTCGGGTCGTCTTTCTTGTCACAACTCACAAATAAGGTTGTTGTACCAATGAGCAAGCAACTTAAAAACAATGTAAGATTTTTCATAAAAATGATTTTTTTGATTTCTACAAAGATATGAATTTTTGATATACCTTCATTATGCCACTCCTCGCTCTGTCATAAGTTCTAAGATGATATAACACGTTGCATGTACTTAAATGTAATGCGGTTATTTAGGTTCTTTTTTACTTTGTAAGTATTTTCCCTCATTCTGCTTACTCTTTTGTACGAAATCCACGTAATTTTATATAAAATTTAAAGATTTTCGGTACTATATGCTTACAATTTGAAATTATTTACATTTATTTGCATTGAAATTTTTAAGCAAACGCGTTAAAACGGTTACAAAAAGACCGAAAAATGACGATTATAATGTAAATCATAAAAACCAAAGGATATGGCAAATTTAAGATTTCAAGTGGTAGGCGAGGCATTCAAGAAGAAAGCGGTAGCCGTGGAAGCTCCCAAAGGTTTGACTTCGGAGTATTTCGGAAAGTATGTGTTTGGTCGTGAACAGATGGCCAAATACTTGTCAAAAGAAACAGTGAAAGTCATTCGTGACGTAATTGATAATGGTGCGACGTTGGATCGCGACATCGCAAATCACGTTGCCGCTGGTATGAAACAGTGGGCTATGGATTTGGGCGCAACGCACTATACGCACTGGTTCCAGC
>DFGI01000080.1:0-153 GCA_002371705.1 Bacteroidales bacterium UBA3754 | reverse complement strand
CTGCCGAAAAACACGATTCTTTCATTGAATATGCTGGTGCTCCGGGCGAAGGCGTAATCGAAGAATTTTCTGGAAAATTGCTCGTTCAGCAGGAACCTGACGCATCAAGTTTTCCAAGCGGCGGCTTGCGTAACACTTTCGAGGCACGCGGTT
>DFGI01000011.1 GCA_002371705.1 Bacteroidales bacterium UBA3754 | reverse complement strand
TGTCCGTTTTTGGGCGTTTCCAAGAAAGTAAACACTGCTCTCGGAATGGCTGGAGCGGTAATGTTTGTAATGGTTTTGGCAACATTGGTGACGTACATTTTGAACCAATACGTGCTTGTTCCGCTGGAACTTGAGTTTTTGCAGACAATCAGTTTCATATTGATTATTGCATCGTTGGTGCAAATGGTCGAAATCGTGCTAAAGAAAGTGTCCCACTCGCTCTACGAAGCCCTTGGCGTATTTTTGCCACTTATCACGACGAACTGCTGCGTACTCGGTGTGTCGATTATGGCGTTGGATTTGCCAAGCAAGTTCAATTTCGTTGAAACAAATTCATTAGGATTGGCAATAGTGTTTGCATTGGCTAACTCCTTGGCATTCGGACTTGCCTTGGTGCTTTTTGCCGGCATACGCGAACAACTGGAAATAACCGAAACGCCAAGAAAACTACAAGGCACCCCTATCTCGCTTATCTCGGCAGGATTGCTGGCATTGGCGTTTATGGGATTTTCGGGACTGGTGTAATGCTATTCAAGTGCATCAAGTTCATCAAACGCCTTTGACACATCGGTGTTTAGACTTTGTAATTTCTTCTTGCACAAAGCAATAAGTTCCACAGCTTTTTTCACTTCGGCAGTGAGTTCATCTATTTTACACTCGCCAGATTCAATTTTCTGAATGATTTTCTCCATCTCGGCCATCGCCTTGTCGTATGAGAATTCTTCTTTTTTCATAGTTATTATCAATTATTTTACTATCTCCCCTCTCAACGTTGCCGAACTCGAGGAAACAATCTTAACCTTCACAAAATCACCAAGTTTCACGTTTTGAGCAGGGAAAACAACGGTTTTGTTTTGCGACGAACGTCCTTTCCATTCGCCTTCGTCGCGTTTGGAAGCGCCGTCAACTAACACCTCGAACAGTTTTCCCACATCTTCGGCATTCTTCTTCCGTGACAATTCGTTTTGAAGGGCTATAATATCGTTCAAACGACGAGTTTTCACATCGTCGGGAACATTGTCGGGCATACGTTTTGAAGCCACCGTGCCCTCGCGTTCGGAGTATTTGAACATAAACGCAGCATCGTATTCCACTTCACGCATAAGCGAAAGGGTTTCTTCCTGTTCTGCCTCGGTTTCGTCGGAAAAACCGCACATAATGTCAGTCGTAATTGACGCTTCGGGCAAAATTCTACGGATTGCAGCAACTCGGTCCAAATACCATTCACGGGTGTAACGGCGGTTCATTCGCTGCAAAACCGTGGAACTTCCGCTCTGCACAGGCAAATGAATCCATTTTGCAAGATTGTCGTATTTTGCCATCACGTACAACAAATCGTCGGACAAATCTTTCGGATGCGACGTAGTGAAACGTATTCTCATCTGCGGCACGGCAATCGCCACCTGTTCAAGCAGTTGCGGAAACGAAACCATTTCCCCGTCATTTTCAAATTTATAGGAATTTACGTTTTGACCGAGCAACGTAACTTCCTTATAACCATCGGCATAGAGCTGTTTTACCTCGTCAACGATTGACTGCGAATCGCGGCTCCGCTCACGACCACGGGTGTATGGCACAATGCAGTACGAGCAGAAATTGTTGCAACCACGCATAATCGAGACGAAGGCGGAAATGCCATTGTCGTCGTAACGATACGGATAAATTTCGGCATAGGTTTCCGTCAGCGACAATTCCGCATTGATAGCCTGACGTTCCACTTGTGCCTTTTCAATCAATTGTGGCAGAGTACGATACGAGTCGGGGCCGGCAACAATGTCAACCAAGTCCTTTTTCTCGAACAAGCGTTCCTGCAAACGTTCCGCCATACAGCCAATCACGCCTACCAACAATTGCGGCTTGGTGGCGCGCAGTTTCTTCAATTCGTTCAAACGCTGAATAATCTTATTTTCGGCATGTTCGCGGATGGAACACGTATTCAGCAGAATCACGTCGGCCTCGTCGATGTACTTTGTATATGCAAAACCATCTTTTTTCAAAATAGCCGCAACTACCTCGCTATCAGCGACATTCATCTGGCAGCCGTATGTCTCTATATGTAATTGTTTCATACTCTAAAATTGTGGTGTAAAGATAAATTAATTAGAAGAAAGATGGCGTACATAACAATAAAATTGTTGTTTTGCCTAATAGTATCAGCTTGCATCGCGCCCCTCCGACCAATCCGATTCTCTTCAATCCCCACTCGCTTCTTTAACCTTTTTCCACATAATGCGGATTAGGTTGCTGTATTCCTTATCCAATATTGTTCCTTCGCCGCAGACCAAGATCTGATACGTAACGCCGCCAAATGAACGACGCACACCCGAGTCACGGAATCCGTTCCGACAATAAAAATCGTACCGTCGACGACGCATTTCCGGCGTTGCCAAACCAGCTGGAGCCGTACCATCTTGTTCCGACGGCTGTTCCACATCAATAACAATAAGACTTTGCTTATGCTGTTCAAGAACGCTCCGCAATATTTCTGTCCCTATCCCCTCGCCTCTTTTTTCGGGAACAACCGCAAAGTAAAAGAACCAGCACAATTTTCCGACAGTAAACGTGTAGGTAAAACCAATAAACTGATTTTCTATATAGTATGAACAGAAATCAATATCGGCAACCGAAAGCAGATTCAACAGTGCATCGAACGACAGCCTTTCCGCTTCGGGAAACGACTGTTCATATAGTTCACGGACTATCTGAACATCTTCGGAATCCGTTGTTATCTGGCGTATAATCATCTCTATGAAATTAATTATAAATCATCTTTCTCAACCCGAATGTTCTGAATTGCGACTGCCGTATCGAAAAGAATCACGTCTGCCGAAACTGTTGGCATATCGTCGTAACGCAGCACTTTCCCCACATTGAAACTGACGCCCGGCGTGACAAGAGCCCGCAACGTATCACCCAACACATAGGATATTTGTTCGCCAATCCAGACAGGTTCGTCGTAGAAACCGCCCATATCGTCAACCGTGCTTGTGGCGGTGTGAATCGGCTGGTTGTCGGCATAGAACGTGATATCCTTTCCGTCGATAGAATAGCCAATATGTTGAATAAAAGCTTTTTGCAAATCGTACGGGTCAATTGTGTTTGCAATAGTTGCCCTGCCGTTGGAATCGAACCTCAACAAATGAAGTTGCTCCACGTGCGTGCCTGTTCCTTCCATAACCGCTGCAGCAAGCCACAAGTTTCCCGTTGTGCTGTCGTAAGATGCCGTCGGATTTTTACCGTGAAGGACATCGGGAAACACCGTCGTGGTCGGGCCATTTTTCACGACAACGCCACAACCTTCTGCCGAAACATCGTCGCTACAACGGATTAAACTCCAAACGGCAATGTGGTTTTGCTCGTCGTTCAGTATCATCTCAAAACGATTGTCGGTTACGGGATTTTGCATTGCCTGACGCACGCATTCAGGAGCTGTAGCAGCCCCGACTTTTGCCTCCAACACACCCGAAACCGACCGTATGGCAGTATTCGTGCAACTAACTGTTACTAAAAGAATTGCAAGGGACAAAAAGAGATGTTTCATAAAAAATGAGATTTGTTGTTGAGACAAAGATATTGATTTTTAGGGATTTCAGAAACGCCATTCTAAGTTTCGATTTTCTAAATACTTAATATAGCATGAATGTAAAAGAATGATGATAAACCCACGACATTTATGAATTAATAGCTGTGACAAAATTTTGATGAGACAGAAATTATGAAATCGAAGAGCATGGGAATACAAGAAGTCCTTTGGTAATTAAACTTTTTTGTAAAAATTGTTTGATTGTTTGCAAACCTATATATATTTGTAAAGTTTTTCTTCTTTAAAAAGAGAACCTAAATATAATATGTCTCTTGGATGCGAGAAACATCGACGAGACGAATGTTTAACATTTAAAATCATCTCTGGATGATGCAATATTATAATTATAACCATGAAACAAAAAATCCTTGTAACTGGTGCAGCTGGTTTTATCGGCTCACATGTCGTTTGTTTATTAGCTGAACGAGGCGACGATATCGTTGGTGTGGACAACATCAACGATTACTATGATGTCAGACTTAAATATGCACGTTTGAAAGAGTGCGGTATTAATTGCGAAAGCAATGATGTCCTACGTGGAAAATGGTATCAGAGTACAAAACTTCCAAACTATCGTTTTGTGCGACTGTCAATCGAAAGTAAAGAGGCCATAAATCTCTTGTTTGGCTATGAACACTTTGACAAGGTAATTCATTTGGCCGCTCAAGCAGGGGTACAATTCAGCAAAGAGCATCCATACGAATACATGAAATCCAATCTGGATGGATTTGAGGATATTTTGGAAGCTTGTCGCTGGCACAAAGTCAACAAACTTGTTTTTGCAAGTAGTTCGTCAGTCTATGGCATAAACCAGAATGAAAAGTTCAGCGAAGAAGATCCGACAAATACCCCAGTATCCTTGTATGCTGCAAGTAAAATTGCCGATGAAGCGATGGCGCATTGTTATGCACATCAATATGGGATAAGCTGTATCGGATTACGTTTTTTCACTGTATATGGTCCGTGGGGACGTCCAGATATGTCACCAATAAAATTCGCTGATAAGATTCGCAAAGAAGAAACCATCGAACTATACGGAAATGGAGATATGGTCCGTGATTTCACCTATATTGACGATGTTGCACAAGGTGTTATCATAGCTGCCGACCATGAGCTGAAAGAAGAAATATGTCCTAATAAAGTGCCTTTTAGAATTTTCAATATTGGAAATGGGCATCCGATAAAAATGATAGACTTTCTAATAGCGCTTGAACAAATATACGGAAAGAAATCAGAATTCAAATTAGTCCAAAATGTGCGTTCTGGAGATGTGATGCGAACTAGTGCTGACACTTCAAGAATAGAGAGCGAAATGAACTTCAAACCAAAATGGAATCTTGAAGATGGACTAAAAGAATTTGTAAAATGGTATAAAAGCGACAAGAATCCACTTAAATAGAACAAAAAGTCTTCGGGATGCTAGTATCTGACTTGCATCGTAGAAGAGAGTTAATAAATAACTTAATATTAATCAAATAGATTTATATTCAAATGAAAAAAACATCTAAAAACGAGGTTGTTATCATTAGCCTCATTACAACCAAGAATCGAGATTCTTTCTGCTCTGCTCTCAAGTCAGTGACGTCACAAACTCGCAAAGCCGACTACTTGATAGTTGTTAGCGATTCGGACAAGAACTTTGTCCCAAAAGAACAAGAAGCCACAATGAATGCTGGTGGTGTATATTTGCGTGATAGGCATAATCATGCGTACAATTATGCTAGTTCACTCAATATGGGCATTGACTATATAGTTGAAAATATTGTCATTAAGAAGGGTGTCGATACAGATCGAATATACCTTGCCACTTTAGACGACGATGATATTTGGTCGAAGGATTATCTAAAAGAGTGCGCAAATGCACTTGACGGCAACATAGATTTTGTTGTGACAGGTTTGAATTACCATAGTGGAATTACAAAGGAACAACTTTCAATACCCCAAACATTAACAATACATTCGTTTTTGCAGGGCAATCCACATATTCAAGGCTCAAATACTTTTGTAAAGTTATCAACCCTTTTGAAAGCGGGGTGCTTCGATGAGAGTATGCCATCAACGACTGACAGAGATATCTTTGTCCGTATAATGCAGCAGAATCCACAATATGTTGTTGTCAACAAATATCTCGTTGATGTTTATATCGATGGCGATGATAGAATCACAAAGAATAAAGGAAAGAAATTAATAGGATTGCGTCATTTCTATCGAAAATATCATCCATTAATGACCAGGGAAGACGAGAAAGCGTTCTTTCGTCGCAATCACGACTATTTTGGCATAGAAAAGAGCGAAATCCTCGAAATATTACAAACTTCTGAAGTTAATCCGAAATGCGTGGCTCTAAACCTTCCTGTTAAACGTTCCGAAGGTCAGTTGATTATTGGCATAATTGTTACTTATGAAGAAGGTGCAATAAGATTGATAAAAGAGCTTGAAAATGTTGTGCAACAATATGATAAGATTGTCTTGCTCAACAACACATGCAAAGAATTGGACTGGGACAATTTCTTGCCCAAGCAGGTGCTACAAAAAATTGAATTTGTCCCAAATTCGCGATGTGAAAGACTGAGTATAGCTGAATCGCGTCAGAAAATCCAGAAATACATCCATGACGATGTGTGGACTGGCAAAGACAAAGAATATGTGTGTTGGCTGTTGGATGACGACATGGAATTAAAGCAATTACTCCCAAACGATAAGGAAGTTCCATTGGATATTCGTTCGGAAATACCCAATTATATGGGGAAATATGATGCTGTTATTGGAGGATATACAAACGATGCACCATTGCCACTGCTATCCACATTGCGGTTACAATTGTTGGACTATTGTTTCTCAAATGGAATAACGTCTAATATCAGTAATAGTTATTTGAATTCGTTACAAGATAATTATTACGCTTTAACCGATTCTGGATATGAACACATAGAATATCCTGTTTGGTGCAATAATATCAGCCTTGATAGAATCTTTCAAGGTTACACTCAAACCCGCAAGTTGGTCAATAAGCAAACAGAAATAAAAGAAGCTCACAACCGAGGAGGGAACACCCTTGTTTTCAATAAGGAATTACTCTTATTGCCAACCTGTTCTCTGAAAATTAAGGATATTACAGCGCGGCGAGGAGATTATTTTTGGGTGTTGTCAGCAAAGAAGTTGGGATATAAAATTTGTCAAGGAACCTTTTGTACATACCACAATAGAGAGAAAAAGGATTTCAACTACCAAGAAGAGATGCTAAAGGTGATGAAGGACATAATAGGTTCTTCCATGACAAAAGCCATTGAGCGGGTTCCACTCTCTCAAAAAGATTTGGATGGAGACAAGAAAATCATTGCTGCATACAATCAAGAACTTAATAAGAGATTGTCTCATTTTGTCCAATCATATTACCGAATAATGGGTTTGCTAAACATTGCAGGCGACAACAAATATTTGCCATTATTCAAGGAAGAATCATTACAATACTTTATTCGTCAGATTAAAGAATATAGCGATACAGCATCTGTTGATGCTGCATTCAGACCTGTATCGATAGAATTGGACTTGGTTATTAAGAGAATCAAATTGCCATTTTATCGCTCTATGATGTGTGAATACCTTAATCTTTCAGACACGGAATTATTTGACCTTGGACAGGGCAACGAGGGATGTGTGTTCCATGACGGGAAAAAGGTGTATAAACTATTCTACAGCAAAGATGTAAATATGGAATTCTTGAAATCAAAGTCAAATGAATTTGAGAATTGTCCCTATTTATATGCGTTGGAATTTTCCACATACAAGGGTTATCAGGTACTTTCTCATGAATACGAAAAAGAAATCGCATGGGAGCAGAGTCCGGCTAAGGATTTTGTGGGTCTCATACAGTTTGGAAAAGAGCACGATTTCTGTTTCAGCAACCTAAAACCTGATAATTTTATAATAACAGAGAGTGGCCTGAAATATATTGACTACGGGAAGGATATAGTGCCGTTTGATACAAAAATATACGAAAGAAGCATTGAACGTTCTTTCCAAGTGTTTCGATACTATTTTTTGAACGACTTGGAATTCAAAGAATTAATTTCCCGTTCTTACGAAGGATCTGCTGAGGCCATTGACTCTGGTTTAGAGGTGTATAGGAGGATGTTTGAAACAGTTTACAAGGAAGACATTCACGATGGCAAAGTGATTTCCACAATCAAAAGCTTCATGCCTAAAAGGATATTAGATTACGGAGCAGGCAAATGCAAGATTGCAAACCAACTCTATAAAGATGGGTACAATGTTGATGTTTATGACATTAATATTCCTCAAATGTATGAGCGAGCAATCAAAGGTGTAAGAGTTTTTGAAAACACCTCTCAAATACAAAATGGCATCTACGATGTTGTAAACTGCAATCAGGTTCTTTGCTGGACTAATGACGAAATGGCATTTTCTGTATTAGATAACATAACAAGGAGCCTTAAAACTAAGGGATCTCTGGTGTTAAGTATTTGCAACCCGTTTTTTACTGATGTTCAGCATACAATGTTGCGCGGTGGAGGGCGGAAAGAATCGTATTATGACAATTCATCTTTCCAAGAATACACTGTCAAAATGAAACCCATCGATGGCTTAGAATATCATCGTCCTGTTGAATGGTACGAACGTACTTTGCGCAAATACGGTTTCGACATTGTTGATTCGTATGAGACTGATGGCATCGACACAGACAATGCAATGGCAATTGGAGAACATCTGGTATTTGTTTGTCAAAAAGTTGGCGAGTATGTTCCAATGGATGATTTAACGCTTTTGATAAAAACTTGTGCAATGGATGCTAATACAATTTACGATAACATTCGTCATATTGTGTCGCAATTGGAATACGGCTGTGGTTTCAAAGAGCGGATTGTGTGCGTGGACGGGGATCGAAAATCTAATGGGGAAAAACAAGTGCGTACACGTGCATATTCGGAAGATGATATGGAGAAACTATTAAAGGAATTGCAAAGGGCAAAATCCAATGGCCTCGTTGACAGAATAGTTTTGCCAGAGGATTTTGACAAAAGCGTTTATCAAAAGTATTTTGAAAAAACCAATGCAAATTCCCATTCACAAAATGGACAGCCTCTTTTGATGACGCTTAATGGTTTTGAAAGGGTGAGTACTCCATATGTTTTTCAAACAGATTGTGATATACTATTCTATAATAATCATTGTGGTTCTTTTGCTGAACAATATCTGAAATTCAAGAGCTCCAAGGCTCTAACCCTATCATTAAGTATTTGCCAAAATCAAAATTCTTCAATTGAATTGGGGAAAAGAGTGGAAGTGCGAAATTGTTTTCTCAATCTCACAGTATTGCATCAATTACTACCTCTTGAGAATAGTGTCGAAGAAGGTTGCTTCACTCTAACATGGCATCGCATTTTAGATCGTGCGATAAAAGACAAACCGCACCTGTCGATTCGTTGCCACAGAAATGACCTCTATTTCATTCATGTCGAAAACAAATACAAAAATGATGCTGACATGCTGGCAACAATCCGCTTTGCTGTCGAAAATGGCTTTGTGCCTGATGCTCAAAAGGGTAAGGTCGATCTTGTTGGATATCGAGAAGATTGGATCCCAAAAGCGGATGCGGACGTTGTTGTCGTTTCCCGAGGGAAAAACACATCAATCGAACGAGTCAAACGTATGTTGGACAGCCTTGTAACTCAATCGGTAAACAATTTTGCACTGGTTTATACTGATGCTAACTCTAATAATGGAAGTGATGAATATGCTAGATTTCGGTTGGTGAAGGCGAAAAGGCTTCGTAACTCGATATTTATTCCCAACAAAACTGAGCATTTGGAAATAGACATGTTGATGCGTGCCGTGAATACAATAGCAAAGGGAAACGCAGTGGTAATATTACTTGATAATGATGATTATCTGTTATGCAATGATGCAATCCAAAATATTTTGGATAAGTTTAAAAATGGTGCTGATTATGTTTGTGGAAACAATATCCGTTATGACAAGCCACTTAAAAAATATCAGATTGGCGGCTTTGAAAAACTTTGGGAGCGGAATGGTGACAACATCTGGCTTCACCCTATATGTTTCACCAAAGAATTGTTCGAGAAAGTAAATCCCAATGATATGAAACGGGATGGGGAATTGATAAATATCTGCACAGATTTTGCCTACGCAGTTCCAATGATTCAGTTGGCGAAAAATCCACAATGGATTGAGCGACCCATCTATTTTTTTGAGCCTTCTATTGCTAATCAGAAAAAAGAGGGAAACTACCGCATTGAAAAGGTTAATGAAATGAGAAATTATATTCTACAAAAAGCAAAACAAAGATATGAAACAGATAATAGCAGTTATAGGAGATAGGCATTGTTTGGCCGATGAACCAAAGGCAAAAATCGCTTATGAACTCGGGAAAGCATTGGTTGATAACGGTTTCCGTGTGTTGACAGGTGGCATGGGAGGCAAAGAAACGGATGATGGCGTCATGGATTTTGCTATGAAAGGAGCAAGGTCTTCAAATAGATATTCTGATGGCGATACCATTGCGGTTATTCCTGGATTCGCCCCCGAACAAGCAAGCAGGTATGCCGATATTGTCATCCCCACAGGATTGGATGTTTATCGTAATTGTATTACCGCCAATGCAGATGCGGTTATAGCTATTGGTGGTGGTGCAGGAACTCTATGTGAAATGGCCTTTGCTTGGTCGTTAGGACGATTAATTATAGGATTTAACAATGTTGAGGGATGGAGTTCACGTTTATCAAATAAACCTATCGATCAAAGAAAACGGTATGAAAATATAGATGCAGATTGCGTATATGGTGTTGATAGTGTTAGTTGTGCTATTCAATTATTACAAGAAAAAATAATGTTATACAATAAAAGACATAAATGTATTCAATAGATTGAAAGTTCTCGTACTACAACTCTCCACCGGCAGTATAACTTGTAAAGAGATTGATTTAGCAAAGCTCATCCATATAAAAAGGAGGTGGTTAATTATGGCAAAAAATCCAAGACCAATTAATGGTCCAAGTACAACAGGAAGACCGTCAGGTGGCGGACGTGAAAACAATCCACCAAAAAAGTAGGCAAAATGCTTTTATCTCAAGAGCAGTCTCATGAAGAGGCAGCTCTTTTTTCTAAAAATTTATGCCAATTTTAGTTCCAACCTCAAATATTTTCATTTTTTTATAGTTACAACTACAAAATCTCCTTCAACAGCCACAATTCGTACAATGGAATATTGAGCAACGCCCCATCTTTTCGGTAATTTTTGAGCGAAGTGCGAAGTGCGATTTCTGGTTTATATTTTTCCATATACACTTTCAGACTTTGAGCATACACATTCAGCCCTGCTTTGGCTTCGCAAGGAATTATGTGGTTTTTATATGAAAATATGAAATCAACCTCCGAGGTGGCACCTTCCGACCAATAATAAATGCTTTTGAAAAGACCGAGATTCTGCAGTTCCTGCAACACAAACTGCTCTGTTAAACTACCCCGATATTCTGAAAAAATGCGTTCGTTCCCCAATATCACCAATGGATCTATTTCGCACATACAACGGAACAATCCAATATCAAGATGATAGATTTTAAACGCTTTCAAATCCTCGTAAGACTTGAGCGGCAATCGTCCCCCCGACACCAACCCTACACGGCGTATAAGACCACTGTCACGAAGCCACAACAAAGCATCTTCATATTCACGGGCCCGTGCTCCTTCACGAACTACACCATACACAAATTTTTTATTCTCCTTTGCCAACTGGCTTGGAATAGAATTCCACACATAATGAAGTTTTGGAACCACATGTTTCGGTGCATGCTTTGAAAAATCATTCTGATACGCTTGCAAAATGGACTCCTGCACTTTCGTAACTTGATTGAAATCGTGCGTTTTCACCCATTCGTAAACTGCCTTGGGCATTCCACCAACAATAAAATAGGTTTTCAAATGATCTATCAACCGCTCCACCATTGTTTCAGGAAGTCCTTCGGCATAATATTTCCCGACATATTCAAGTAGTTGTTCTTCGCCAACAGCAATAAGAAATTCACGGAACGAAAGCGGTTGCAACGTCATAAAATCCACCTTACCAACGGGGAACGATGTCCCTTCATGCAATGCTACCCCCAAAAGAGAACCCGCACAACAAATGGCATATTCAGGAGCTTCTTCGGCAAAATATTTGAGAGAAGTCAAAGCCCTTGGCACTTGCTGAACCTCATCAAAAATTATCAAAGTGCTTTGTTTCCGTATTTTTCTCCCCGATAATACTCCTAAATAATCTATAATACGGTTGATGTCTATAGATCCATCGAACAATTCAGTTAACTGTCTTGGTTGCTCAAAATTCACATAACAGACATCAGAAAAACATTGCCTTCCAAATTCCTTCAAAAGCCAGGTTTTTCCTACTTGTCTTGCTCCTAACAAAATAAGCGGCTGACGGTTAGGGCTTTCTTTCCAACTATTAAGTTTGTCAATATCAGTTCTATACATATCTTACAATCACATTTTTCCAACCACAAATATAGAAAACTTTCACATTTTTCCAACCGCATTTCATAAAAACTTTCACATTTTCCCAACCGCATTTCATAAAAACTTTCACATTTTCCCAACCACATTTCACAAAAACTACCACATTTTCCCAACCACATTTCACAAAAACTACCACATTTTCCCAACCACATTTCACAAAAACTACCACATTTTCCTAACCACATTTGCGGTTTCTTTCTCTGAAGACAGAAAGGGGGAGATAATTTGTGTTTCATACACGACGGAAGTAGATAATTCTGTTTCCTTTTGAAAAAACCGCAACTTCTCTGCGGAAATTTCCCAAAAATCCGCAACATGATTGCGGAAATTCTCGGAAAATCCGCAACGAGAAGATTATAAATCAATAAAAAATGGCGTACACCGTAAAGCGTACGCCATTCATTTTCAGGAAATTGTCTTTTAGAACAATGTAAACGTCACCGTCAAACCAGCCATTACGATAGAAACCATGCTCATCAATTTGATAAGGATGTTCAAACTTGGTCCTGACGTGTCTTTGAACGGGTCACCAACGGTATCGCCCACGACGGTCGCCTTATGGCAATCAGAACCTTTACCGCCGAAATTACCTTCTTCCACATATTTCTTGGCATTGTCCCAAGCACC
>DFGI01000039.1 GCA_002371705.1 Bacteroidales bacterium UBA3754 | reverse complement strand
TTTAATTTCTACTATTGTAGATATGTAATCTCTGACAATTTCAATCTGTGTCTATAGAACCCTTTTAATTTCTACTATTGTAGATAGGTTAAACAATATGTTTACTTGATTTGTCTATAGAACCCTTTTAATTTCTACTATTGTAGATCCGTTTGCATCCAAATCGCCCCAACACGTCTATAGAACCCTTTTAATTTCTACTATTGTAGATTTAAACAGATATGAAAAGTCATAATCAAGTCTATAGAACCCTTTTAATTTCTACTATTGTAGATATAGCTTAAATAATTTAGATTAAACAATCTATAGAACCCTTTTAATTTCTACTATTGTAGATTCCTATAATCAATAGTCGGTTACAATCCGTTTTTACCGTATCTTTGCCAATAAATTTGAATCTATGGCTGTCAGAAATTTTCTATTAGGAATAACAATTTGCATAGCGTGTGCATCGTGTAACTTCAACAATGCCAAGAACATAAAAGACTGCACATTTGCATTCAAGTCAATTTCAGGATTGATGGTTGACAATGTTTCAATGGACGGGAAACGTTCGCTGAAGGATTTGTCACCAGCGGATTTCACCACTATTTCACGTGGTTTGATGAGCGAAATGCCGATTTCGTTTACCGCGCATGTGGCAATCAGCAATCCCAACAACCAAAAAGCGGAGCTGAGCGCGCTCGAATGGATATTACTTATTAAAGATGTGGAAGTGGCAAACGGCGTACTCGACCAAAAAGTGAAAATCGCTCCAAATCAAAGCATTACAGTGCCCATCGAAGTGGAAACAAACACAAGAATTCTGAAGAAATTTTCGCTTACGGAGATAAAAAATATCATTTTTGCTATCAGCGGTTCACAAGGCTTGCCGCCAAACTCCACACTGAAAGTGAAGCCAGCCTTCAAAATCGGCGGCACACTGATTAAAGCGCCAATGTTCTACACTATTGATGTTTCAAATATGTAACCATGAACAAATTCACCTCTATATTATTCTGTTTAATTCTCTGTTCATCAGTTGGTTACGCTCAAGATTTACATCGTGAGCGAAAGGAATTTCAGGAAAATACAACCACCTACTATGGTTGTATTCCATTTGGCACGGACGGAATGCTCCTGAAAACACTTGACGAAACCACACAAACTAGCGGAAAAATCGACATTTACACGTATGTAAAATACGACACGGCATTTCAAATCGTCAACACAACCAATGTGACACTTCCAGCCCGGAAAGCAAATTACATCGACTACACAAATTCCGAAAACCATTATTCTTTAGCCTTCCAAACATCTGGAGCATATACACTTACAATTATTAACGCACGGACTCTGGCAACAAAAACTATACAAGGAAAACTGCCCAAAAACACAATGATTCAATCAATTCGGGCGGTTGGCGACTACGTGTATTTTCAAGGTTTCACTAAAGAACTTCCGATTTTAATTGCACAAAACATTCAAACAGAAGAACTTATATTTGGGAAAATCATTCCTCTCAGCAAACGGAATTTTTCTATTATTTCGTTCGAAATCAACGAGGAATCTGGCGAAGCATATTTATTTACCAAAGATGCGCTGAAAAACGACCGTCTCATAAAATTCTACATTTACAAAGACGGACAAAAGACATTTGAAACAATTGTAAAATCAAATGAACCAGACAAATACATTGTATCGGCATTTGCCTCACGCCTGCACGACAACTCGTATCTGCTTTCGGGGACATACGGCAATACAAGCCGTAACACAGCGACTTCGGTGGGCATTTACATTTCGAAAATCGCCACAAATGGGACAATAGAATTCACGAAATACATTAACTATCTCGACATCAACAATTTTACTTCGTATTTGTCGGAAAAACGGCAAGAAAAAATCGAAAAGAAACAAGAACGACTGAATAATCGTAGCAAAGAATTGGAAATCAATTACTTAATGATTCCTCATAAAATTATAGAAGAAAACAATACCTACGCCCTTGTCGGCGAGGCATTCTACCCCACATTCCGTCAGGAATGCCAGCACATAAGTGCGCCTGGCGGTCCCACAATGCATTGCTACCAAGTATTCGACGGCTATCAATACACACATTTTTTTCTATTGGGATTCAACGCCAACGGCGAACTGCTGTGGAGCAATTCCGCTCCAATGTACATCAACGACAAGCCATACACTCCCCTACGATATTTGTCAATCAACAAAGAATCGCAGAATCTAAAGCTCGTCTATTCTTCGTGGGACAAGTTGTACCTCCACACCTATCAAAGTGGCGAAGAAACCCAAGCGGAGAATTTTCCATACATAAACGCTGACGAGAAATTACTTTTGTCAACGTGTAGAAACCGTTATTGGTACGGAAACACGTTCCTTTCATTCGGGAACCAAAAAATCAAAAACAAGGAAGAACATAACAAACGAGATATATTCTTTATCGAAAAACTAAATATTCCAACAAAATAATGGCACTTATAAAATCGGTTCGTGGCTTTACGCCCAAATTTGGAGAAAATTGTTTTTTGGCTGAGAACGCCACTATCATTGGTGATGTGGTGATGGGAAACGATTGCAGCGTGTGGTTCAACACGGTGATTCGTGGCGATGTGAATTCCATAAAAATTGGCAATTTGGTGAATATCCAAGACGGTTCGGTGTTGCACACGTTATATGAAAAATCTACCATTGAAATCGGCGACAATGTTTCCATCGGACACAACGTGACAATCCATGGTGCAAAAATCTGCGACAACGTGTTGGTTGGAATGGGTTCCGTAATTCTTGACCACGCTGTAATCGGTGAAAATTCAATTATAGCAGCTGGTGCGGTTGTAACAAGCGGAACGGTTGTTGAACCAGGCAGTTTGTATGCAGGCGTTCCTGCAAAAAAAATAAAAAATGTGTCGCCCGAACAAACAAAAGAAATGATTTACCGAATTTCGCATAACTATAGAATGTATGCGGACTGGTACAAGGAGAGTTAGGAATTAGTATTTAGGAGGTTTGAGGCAGGATTGTATTTGGCGTTGATACGGATAAAAACGTAATACAGTATAACTGCCACCAAACTGCCGAGCAAGGCTCCGCAGAAAATATCGGCCGGATAATGCACGCCCAAATACATCCGTGTGTAGCAAATCAGCATTGACCATCCAAGAAAAACAACAGCCCACAGTTTGTGTTTCAAAAACAGCGATACACCAACCGCAAAAGCAAACATATTAGCCGCATGCGACGACACAAAGCCATACATTCCGCCCGTATAGCCATTCACCACGTGGACAAACCCACCAATCTCCAAATTATGTGTCGGACGATACCGGCAAACCACTTTTTTGAAACATTCCGTTGAAATTAAATCAGAAAGTCCTATGGCACAACCAATTACAAGAACACAAAACAATGTATTCCGCCAGCCGAATTTCTTCCATAATAAAAATACAGCAAGAATAAAAACGGGAATTGAAGCAACTGTTTGCGTCAATGCATAAAACAATACATCGAAAAAATCGGAATTTGCTCCATTAATGGCGAGCAACAGATGTTGGTCAAATGATTCTAACGTATCTATCATTCATTCAGCAATTTCCACAGTTTGTCCTTCAGTTCGACCAAACCGATTTGCGCAACCGAAGAAATAAAAACAGTCTCGATTGGAGGCAAATTTTTCGCAATTTCCGCCTTCAATTCATCATCGAGCATATCACATTTTGAAATCGCCAACAGACGAGGTTTGTCGAGCAATTCAGGATTGTACAATTGCAACTCGTTCAACAAAATATCGTATTCTTTTACAATGTCGTCGCTGTCGGCAGGAATGAGGAACAACAAGACCGCATTTCGTTCAATATGCCGTAAAAATCTCAGTCCCAGGCCCTTACCTTCGTGAGCGCCTTCAATAATTCCCGGAATGTCTGCCATAGCAAACGAAGCTCCGTTGCGGTACGAAACAATTCCCAGCTGCGGAACCAAAGTTGTGAACGGATAATTTGCAATTTTCGGTTTTGCCGCCGAAACAACGCTCAACAACGTAGATTTTCCAGCATTCGGAAAACCAACAAGACCAACATCGGCAAGAACCTTCAGTTCAAGAATAAACCAGCCTTCCTTACCTGGTTCGCCAGGCTGTGCATAGCGTGGCGTTTGATTTGTGGCCGATTTGAAGTTCAAGTTTCCCAAACCGCCACGACCGCCCTTCAAAAGAATCTTTTGTTCGCCGTCTTCGGTAATTTCGCACAGAACTTCTTCTGTTTCAGCATCTTTGGCAACTGTTCCAAGCGGGACTTCTATAATCACATCGTCGCCATCGGCACCAGTGCTGCCTGCGCTTCCGCCACAGCCGCCGTTTCCTGCGAACAAATGTTTTTGATAACGCAAAGCCAACAGTGTCCACACATTTCGACTTCCACGTAAAATAATATGTCCACCACGACCGCCATCGCCACCGTCGGGACCACCCTTTGCCACAAATTTCTCACGATGCAGATGTGCAGAGCCAGCCCCGCCCTTTCCCGAACGGAGATAAATCTTTATATAATCGACAAACGAAGAACTTGGCATAGAGCGATTTTTAATAAAAAAGTGGAAATGTACCCATGCACACTCCCACTTTTTATCGTTTTCAATTAAAATTTGTCACACACGTCGCAAATTGATGCGAAAATGTTGTCGATAGTTCCCACACCCTTGATTTCCTTCAATTTACCTTGTTTTGCATAGAAATCTTTTACAGGAGCGGTTTCGCTATTGTACACCTTGATACGGTTCATAATAACATCCTCGTTTTGGTCGTCGGCACGGCCAGAAACCTTTCCGCGTTCCAACAAACGTTTAACCAACTCAGGAGTATCAACTTCCAACGAAATCATACAAGAAACCACGATATTGTGTTTTGCCATCAAATCGTCCAAAGCAACTGCCTGTGCGGTTGTACGAGGAAAACCATCGAAAATGAAACCATTTCCTTTTGCATTTTCAGCGATTTTCTTCGCCATCATTCCAATCACGATGTCATCAGAAACCAATTCACCTTTTTCGATTTTTGCCTTAGCCTGAAGACCAAGTTCCGTCTGAGCCTTCATTTCGGCACGCAACAAGTCACCCGTCGAAATGTGACACAATTGATATTTTTCTACGATTTTGTCTGACTGAGTTCCTTTTCCTGCTCCCGGAGGGCCGAATAATACTAAATTTAACATAATTGTACCTATTTTTATATTTGTTTATCAATACTTGTCGGTTCAGAAAATAAAACCCCGTCAAGCGTTGGCGAAATTACTATTTTTTTTCATCTTTGCGAAAACAAAATAAAATTTATTGCTATGAAACCACAAGTCAGTATTATTATGGGCAGTACATCGGATATGCCCGTGATGGAAAAAGCGGCAAAATTGCTCGACAAAATGCAGATTCCATTTGAAATCCTTGCACTTTCGGCTCACCGTACGCCCGAAGCTGTTGAGAATTTTGCTAAAAATGCCAAGGCAAACGGCATACAAGTAATCATCGCAGCAGCAGGAATGGCAGCACATCTGCCAGGCGTAATCGCTTCAATGACGACCGTTCCCGTGATTGGAGTGCCAATCAGCGCAAGTCTTCAAGGTATCGACGCACTTTTGGCAATTGTACAAATGCCATCGGGTATTCCTGTAGCGACAGTAGGAATCAACGCCGCAGAAAACGCAGGCGTGCTTGCTGCACAGTTCATTGCAATGGCAGACGAACGTGTTGCAAAGGAACTTGCAAATTACAAGGAAGCATTGAAAAACAAAATAGAAAAAGCAAACGCCGATTTAAAAGACATACACTTTGACTACAAGACGAATTAGAACCATTTGTTTCGTATTCGTCTGCTGTAATTCTATTTTTTCAAGTTTTTGCCAAGAATCGAAATTCTCATCGGGAATGTTCGCTGGGGAGAATTGCATTCTTGCCACAGAAACTAACGTATGGGCTGTACAAACCAATCCCGCCCTGCTCGCCTACTGCGGACAAGCAGAAGTCGGTGCGGCATACTGTACGAATTACCTTGCAACGGATATGGTTTGCTCACGTGTAAACGCGTGTTCAAGAATGAAACAACTTACCACAGCCGTTTCCACAACAGTATTTGGAAACACACATTTCCGAGAAAGTCACTTCAGCGGAATTGTCGCCCGTAAATTAAACGCATACAACGCATTAGCAGTAAAATTCACACTAACGCGGCAATTTCAGGAAGAATATTCGCCAAAACTATCCGTAATTCCTGAATTAGCATATTTTGGAGAACAAAAGAAACTTTCATACGGAATCCATATTGTAAATCCATTGCGCCTATTCCGACAATCGTCGGATGCAATTTCCGTTACAAAATTGATTGTAAACTACCATATTAACGACATTGTCTATTGTTCGGGAATGATTCTGCAAAAAACTGACGTCGCCCCAACTGTTTCGATTGGTGTAGGAGCAAAACTACACAAACATCTGCAAGCAGGTATTTCGTACAACAGCCACGAAACGCCCATCACACTCCTACTCCAAATTCCTTTTTGGAAAATACGATGTTACTACGAAACGTCCTACAATTATTATTTAGGAATGAACCACAGTATTGGATTCGTGATAGGACGGTGACAATCCGTTCACTACGAAGTTGAAGTTTTATAGAAAATAAAAAAGCGAAATCAATTTTGATTTCGCTTTCCCTTGTTAATTATGAAAAGATTTTATTATGCCAATGCATTGATGTGTTTTGCAACACCAGATTTGATATTAGCTGCTTTGTTTTTGTGGATCACATTAACTTTTGCAAGTTTGTCAATCAACGAACATACTTTCGGGAATTGTGCTTCAGCTTCTTTTTTATCCTTTACATTTTTTATATCACGAACAGCATTACGCATTGTTTTAGCGTAGTATTTATTATGTACTGCTCTTGATTTTGCTTGTCTTGCTGCCTTTGCTGCAGATTTTGTATTTGCCATTTCTTATTTAAAATTTTATTGTAGCGAGTAGCGGAATCGAACCGCTCTAACAAGGATGAAAACCTTGTGTACTAACCGATATACGAACTCGCCATCTGGTTTTTATTTCCGAGTGCAAATGTAGAAAAGATTTTTATTCCTGCAATAGTTTTCTATAAACTTTTCTACATTTTTTCTTACTTTGCTTATTTTCAAGCATTTAGATTTAAAACTTTTTTTGCGATCGCATTATAATCAAGTTTTGCGGCATTGTCTGCCCGAAGCAACAACAGGTTTTTATTCTGCCACATAATGTTTGTCAATTCTCTTTGAATAGCCTCCAACCGCGTGAAAATCTTTATTTTAGATGTTCCAAAAATCGCTTTCACTTTCTTTTCTGCCGCCGATGACTTAGAGGTTTCCTCACCTTGCACATTGAGGAACACAAATTTTTCATCAGCCAAACGCATACTATCATCGTACTGTTTCCAGAAATTTTCAGGAACATCGCCGTCGGAAGCAACTTCGAGACAGACAACAAGCTCGCGCAACGGGTACAATTCCCGAATGGCTTTTATAGTTGCATTCATTTTGAGTGGCGAATACACATAATCCCGATACACATTCACCGACGAATTTTTGCCCAACAACTGCAATTGTTTCATCGGACCTTTGAAAAATTTCAAAGCCTGATAGAATTTTTCTTCCGAAATTTTCAGTTGCTGGCACACTTTCAACGCTCCAGCAATATTTTTCATATTATGCTCGCCAAAAATGTAAATCGGCAATCGACCACCAGAAATTTTCAAAAACGTGTGGTTGTTGAACAATTCATAGGGATGGGTTTTATAGGGGATCAATTTTATATTTGCTTCGGTGTGCGAAATCACCTCACGAACAAGTTCATCGTCCTCGCAATAAATCAACCGACCATTTTCATTGAGTGACCCAACGTAACGTTTGAACTGCTCCACATACGCATCCAATGTAGGAAACGCCTGCACATCTTCCCACGCAATGCCGCTCAGCAAAGCGACACACGGCTTGTAATGCTCAAATTTCGAGCGCTCATCTATCGGCGAGGAAATATGCTCATCGCCTTCCACTATCAGCAATTTGCTTGATTTTGAAAGTCGTATGGTGCTTTCCTGGTCGTTCACAGCCGAGCACAACAAATAATCGTAGTCGTACTCATAATATGAAAGCACATGCATCACAATCGACACAATCATATTTTTGCCATAGCTTCCCGCTATCACAACCCGCTGTTTGTCTTTTGAAAATTCATAGATAAACTCGGAATATGTATAAATTGGAATGCCAAGTTGCTGGGCTTTAACAAGTTCTGGATTATCGGGTTGGATTTTTCCACCAACAATCACAATATCAATGTCACGGGTAACACGTTCCTCGAACCATCCCAACTCCTTGGGCAACAGATTATGTTCCTTTAATTCCGAATACGAGGGATCAAAAATCTCATCGTCACTTCCGGTAACCACAAACCCATCATTCTTCAGCGTTATCGCCATATTGTGCAGGGTTGCCCCACCTATTGCCAACAAATGAATTCTATTCATACCCATTTTCTTTCGGGCAAAAGTAGTAAAAGAAATAAGATTTCATACATTTGCACGAATTTTAATAGAATATGCCAGTAAATATACCCGACAAATTACCAGCGGCCGACATTCTTCGTAACGAAAATGTGTTTGTTATGACGAACAGCCGGGCTATTACCCAAGATATCCGTCCTATCCGAATTGGGATTCTTAACCTTATGCCAATAAAGGAAAAGACTGAAACTCAATTAATTAGAATGCTTTCTAACACACCATTGCAAGTTGAAGTGATTTTGCTCTATACCAAAACACACGTCCCTTCGCATACTTCGGCGGAATATCTGCAAACGTTCTACCAATCGTTTGACACAGTCGGAAAATTGGACGGACTTATCATCACTGGCTCGCCAATTGACCATTTAAAATATGAAGACGTGGATTTTTGGCCAGAGTTGACGAAAATCTACGAATGGACGCAAACCCACGTCACATCAACGTTCCACATCTGCTGGGGCGCATTTGCTGGCGTATATTATTATTATGGTATCAACAAGCATTGGCGCGACGACAAGATTTTTGGGGTATTCAAGCACCATGTGCTTATGCCCAAAGAACCGATTGTACGTGGCTACGATGACGAATTCTATGTTCCACATTCAAGAAATTCCTACTTAAAACCAGAAGAAGTTTTGGCGCACAAAGACGAAGTTGACGTGATTTGCGAGGGAATGAACATCGGACCGTACCTAATGATGTCGAAAGACCGCAAAAATATATTTGTATTTGGGCACTCGGAATACGATGCGTTCACACTGAGCGATGAATATTTCCGCGACAAAGCGAAAGGTATGGATGTGAATTTACCCGAAAATTATTTTCCACAGGATAATCCGTCACTCACACCGCCAAATACGTGGCGTTCGCATGGTAACTTATTGTTCAGCAATTGGTTGAACTACTACGTTTATCAGGAAACGCCTTATAAATTGGATTAACCAGCGCTTTTTACAGCAAACCTTTGGTTGACGGCAACAATTGATTGTTCAAGCTCCGAGAAACAGCCATTTTTATTGACTTTGCCCACGCTTTGAAAATTGCTTCGATTTTGTGATGTTCATTGTCGCCTTCTACAGAGATGTTCAAATTGCATTTCGCCGCATCGCTGAACGATTTGAAGAAATGATACAACATTTCGGTTGGCAACTCGCCCACTTTTTCGCGTTTGAACTCCACATTCCAAATCAACCACGGGCGACCAGAAAAATCTATGGCAACCTGCGCAAGCGAATCGTCCATCGGCAACAAAAATCCGTAGCGTTCTATCCGTTCTTTTTTGCCCAAGGCCTGCAAAAACGCCTCTCCGAGCGCAATGCCCGTATCTTCAATTGTATGGTGTTCGTCAACATGTAAATCGCCTTTCACATTAATTTTCAAATCACAATTGGAATGACGTGCCAACTGCTCCAACATGTGGTCGAAAAATCCTATCCCCGTTGAAATTTCCGATTTTCCGCGACCATCAAGCAACAATTCTATATCTATTTTTGTTTCGTTGGTATTTCGAACCACATGAGCATAGCGCAACGGAAACGTAAGTCGTTGTGCTATTTCAGTCCACGAATCGGCAACCAATTCGCACGAATCAGGGAGCGTGCGTTCATCCAAATGGTTTCCTTTGATTATAAGCGACTTACATCCAAGATTCACCGCTAACTGGGCATCGGTATTTCTATCACCTATTACGTATGAATGAGCTAAATCGTATTCTCCGGTCATATACTTTACAAGCAACGCTGTGCCAGGTTTCCGTGTCGGTTTGTGCTCGTATTCAAATGTTTCGTCAATTATCATATCGGCAAATTCAACGCCTTCAGACTTTAAGATATCAAGCATAAGATTATGAACAGGCCAAAACGTGTCTTCGGGAAACGAATCAGTGCCCAAACCATCTTGATTTGTCACCATAACAAGTTCGTAATCAGTATATTCCCGTATTTTTTTCAATGAAGAAATTGCGTTTGGTAAAAACGAAAACTTTGCAAACGAATCAATTTGTTCGTCTTCTATCGGTTCCTGCAAAATGGTTCCGTCCCTGTCTATAAAAAGTGCTTTTTTCATACCTATTCTATTTGAAAACAAAGATATAGTTTTTTCCGTGAAAAAAAGAAAACCCTGTACATCATACGACATACAGGGTTTGTTTTTATGCTCAACAAATTGAATTATTTCAATTTAGCATATTTGTATTGAGCAGTTGCTCCAAGTTCTTCCTCGATACGGATAAGTTGGTTGTATTTAGCCATACGGTCTGTACGAGACATAGAACCAGTCTTGATTTGTCCACTGTTAGTTGCTACTGCAATGTCAGCGATTGTAGTATCTTCAGTTTCACCTGAACGGTGTGAAGTTACAGTAGTGTATCCGTGACGGTGAGCCAATTCGATAGCTTCCAATGTTTCAGTCAAAGAACCGATTTGGTTAACCTTGATAAGGATAGAGTTTCCTGCACCCATTTGGATACCTTTCGTCAAGAATTTAGTGTTAGTTACAAACAAGTCGTCGCCAACGAGTTGAACTTTCTTGCCAAGTTTTTCTGTCAATTTAACCCAGCCTTCCCAGTCGTTTTCGTCCAAACCGTCTTCGATTGAGTAGATAGGATATTTGTTGCAAAGTTCTTCCAAGAATGCGATTTGACCTTCAGAGTCGAATTCTTTTCCGTTAGGATCTTTTGGAGCGCCGTTGTTCAACTGTTTGTAGTTGTAGTAGTATTTACCGTCAGCTTTCTTCGTTCCGAATTCAGAAGCAGCGCAGTCCATAGCGATTTGTACATCGTCACCTGGTTTGTAACCAGCAGCCTTGATAGCTTCGATAATGCAGTTCAAAGCATCTTCGATACCGTCCAATTTTGGAGCGAAACCACCTTCGTCACCCACAGCTGTGCTCAAGCCACGTTTTTTAAGGATTTTAGCCAAGTTGTGGAATACTTCAGCACCCATTTGAATTGATTCTCTGATAGATTTTGCGCCAACAGGACCAATCATAAATTCTTGGAATGCGATAGGAGCATCAGAGTGAGCGCCACCGTTGATGATGTTCATCATTGGCAATGGCATTACATACGAGTTGCAACCGCCGATGTAACGGTACAAAGGAATGTTCAACGCATTAGCAGCAGCTTTAGCGGCAGCCAAAGAAACACCCAAAATAGCGTTAGCACCAAGTTTGCTCTTTGTTGGAGTTCCATCAAGAGCCAACATCTTATAGTCAAGAGCACGTTGATCGAATACACAGTCGCCAACCAAAGCTGGAGCGATGATAGTGTTTACATTTTCAACAGCTTTTAACACACCTTTACCCAAATAACGGTTTTTGTTATCCTTGTCTCTCAATTCAAGGGCTTCGTTTTCACCAGTTGATGCTCCAGAAGGAACAGCAGCTCTACCCATTACACCATTTTCCAACTTCACGTCAACTTCGACAGTTGGATTTCCTCTTGAATCGAGGATTTCTCTTGCATGAATTTCTGTTATTTTCATAAAATTACTATTTTGTTATTTGTTTATTCTTAATTCCACAAAATTATAAAAATTTGCAATACATAGACAGAGAAATGTGAAATTTTTAAAAGCAACTTTGAATACATCTTACAGAGTAAAGATTTTTATACGCATGCAGTGTATTGTTACTAAAAAAACGTACTTTTGCACCCGTTAAATTATATATGTATGAACGCACAAGAATTACGTCAATCGTTTCTCGATTTTTTTGCTTCAAAAGAACACACTATTGTTCCGTCTGCACCGATGGTGGTGAAAGGTGACCCTACATTGATGTTCACCAACGCAGGTATGAACCAGTTCAAGGATATTTTCCTCGGAATTTCTCCGATTACTCGTCCTCGTGTGGCCGATTCGCAGAAGTGTCTGCGTGTTTCGGGAAAACACAACGATTTGGAGGAAGTTGGTCACGACACCTACCACCATACCA
>DFGI01000071.1:26853-27113 GCA_002371705.1 Bacteroidales bacterium UBA3754 | reverse complement strand
TTTAACGACAAAACCACGCCGAATGGCGTGGTTTCTAATGGAGTGACTCCGGAGGGGTTCGAACCCCCAATGATTTATGGAAAGATTTTCGCCGCCGAACCCTTTGTTATCAATATGTGATTTCTCAAAATCCATTGTTTTTGTCCCAAATTAGTCCCACTTTTCGGGCAAAAAAAATCATTTGATTTTCTCTATCAGTTTTGAAATTTGCTCATCCTTTTTCGCAAGCGAACTTGTGAGCGTGCGAACTTGCTCAGTGA
>DFGI01000071.1:0-26801 GCA_002371705.1 Bacteroidales bacterium UBA3754 | reverse complement strand
CTTGCTCAGTGAGCGTGCGAACTTGTTCCTCTTTGTCTGATATTACCGTTTCCAGCTGGCTGATTTGTGCCTTCAGAACATCGGGACTGTCACTGTAATATTTGCGGTTGTCCTGGTTCACATTCCCGTGTACAACAGAATTTTCTACATTCTGAATGTTTGCGTCTTGTGGGAATGTTGACAAAATGGCGTTCTTTATTTTATCGACATTTTTGTATCTACCATTGACTACATCTGAAAGATAGTTAGAATCTTTCCCTATTCTATTGGCCAATTCCTTTTGACTGATGTGATATTTATCGCAAATATCTTTTACTAAATTTTTAATTTCTTGATTTATAGCCATTTATGAAATTTATTAAAAAATTTTCACGTATTCACGTACAGATTAAATAAATTCACGTATATTTGCAAAGAAATCTTTAATAATAAAGAATTGTTTGCAAATATAAAGATAAATATTAAATGCAAACACGAGTACATTGACATATTGAATTTTACCGTAAAAGGTTGTATATTTGCCCTGTGCATAAAAAAATATAAAGCTATGGCAAAGAAAGTTGATGAAGTGGAAAAGGAATTGAAGGTATTGCTTCAGTTGGTAATGAAGAAAACAAACGTGTCGCATAAGAAAATCGTGGAAGATGCGGAACGTGATTTCATTCATGCTAACCTTGACGTTGTTACTGCCGCTGAACGAAAACAATTCAAACACCTTGTGTTTTAATTATGAAAACAGTACGATACAGCAAAATTTATATCGACACAAATGTAATTGTGAACTTCTTTACTGACCAAAAGAAAGAGGTTGATGCCTTGAATTACCTGTTTCGTTACTGCAACAAGAATAATTTAGTTACGTCATCGCTGGCATTGGTGCAAGTTGTCACACAATTGCAAAAGAGAACACCTAAACGTCCAGCTTTCAAAAAGGACTATGTTGAAAATGCCATAAACTACATTTCGACAAAGCTCACAATCCTCGACGTGTCGAAAGCCGACATTTTCAATGGAATAAAACAGTTGTCTGATGCAAGCAACGGCGACATTGAGGATGCGGTACATTACGCCATAAGTCAGAAAGCGTCTTGCAACGTTATTCTAACCAACAACACAAAGGATTTCAACAATTTTATACAAGTCAAGATAGTAGAGCCAATCATAAGCGATGTAAAACAAAGAATTGTAAGGTAAGCAATCCTCATTGATATATAAAAATTAAAGCTATGGCTACAGTAACATTGGAATACGACGCTCGGAACAAGGTTTTTGAAAAACTTATCGACGTGTTGGTTGATCTTGGAGCAAAGAGAAAAACGGAATCTGCAAAAGGTCATTACGACGCAGAGTTTGTTGCGAAGATACGCAAGGCGGAAAAACAGACCAGCAAGCATATCAATCTAAAAAATTATGGAATTAACATTTAAGGACATTACTAATCGTTAATACATAATACATCTTTTCAAGCGGTAAAATTCACAACGAGTTTTACCGCTTTTTTTTTGCGGTGAAATTCACACATTCCCAAGTAGGCACGTAATGGGTAGCGTGACGATAGACCTCCTGCGCAGTTGTATTCACCTATAGCTTCTGCAACTGCGTTTGTTCCGAAATCTGGCCGCCGTGTAGGTTCGATTCCTGCCTTGGGAGCGCAACAGAGGTCCGCTAAGGAGCCTGCCACGGAGGTCTTCCACGACCAGAGACGGTAGAAGCGTAAAGGGTATCGCCAAGAAGTAAAAGCCCCGGCAGTGCGTGGTTCGATTCCACGCCCGTCTCCAAAGCCCTGCGAGGATGCCTTCTGACAGATAAGTCAAAGCGTCGCAGTCGTCGTTGTCGGCAAAAGGGTAGCCGAATATGCACCAGTGTGGGGTTCGATTCCCCACCGACGACCAAATATTAAAACAATAGTAGTATGAAAGATATAAGGGATATGCGAAATCTTATGGCCGACGAAATTGAAGTGGCATTCGACTTGCGTTTTGTGCCGCAAATCCGCGATACAGGCAGAAAGATTCACACAATACGCCGTGACGAAGAAAATCGGTTAATGCCTGGTGTAAAAATCGCTCTATCGTGTGGCGGTTCACATCTCGTTTTTGACGAAAAAGTAATTACTGCTGTGCAGCATATTATAATCCACATTCATATTCTGCAATACGTCAAGTACCTACAGGTGTTTGTCGACGGACGGAAACTGGAGTACCGCGAAATTGTGGAACTGGCTAAAAATGACGGATTCGACGACGTAAACGATTTTATATCATTCTTCGGACTTGGAAGGTACGAAGGCAAACTAATTCATTGGACAGATAAAATATATTGATTATGAAAAGAATAGATAAAGTAACCCATGAATTTACGCGCCTCAAGAGCGGTAAAATCAAGGATAAACTCACAATGGAAAATGGCACAACTGCAACGCACATATATTCTGAAAAGCTCGTAGAAAAAATGATAGAGAATACCATTAGATTAATGGCTCTCGACCATGTAAAATATTTGAAGTTACAGGCTGAAATCACAAGGGAAATCATTTAAACTAATTGATATGACACGTTTAGAGAAAAAAGACAGATTGAACGAGATGTTATCGCTTGTTCCGCACGCAAAGTTCCGCGAGTTCCAGGAAGAAATCGCACGGCGGTCAAATTCGTCAATTCAGACGGTTTACAACTGGCGTACAGGCAGAACCGAAATCCCTAAATTGGTAATGAAAGAAATTGAAAACGTTTTTAGAAGTCTGTAACTATGTATTTCGACAAAGACCAAATTTTGAGTGCAACAAATGGCGGTCTCGACATTATTTTGTCGTACTATCCTGAAGCCGACACGCGTAAGCATTTCCGCATCCGTGACGAAAAAACGCCTTCGGCATCCATGATGCTGAAGGGCGGCATTTACTATGTTACCGACTTTGGCGGTGACGGAAAGGCGCACAACGCCATTGAGGTCTGCATGAAAGAAGACGGGAAAACATTCCAGGAAGCTGTCGAGTATCTTTCGGGACGATTTGGCGTTGGCGGCGTGGAACGCAAACAGGTCAAGGCAAAATTTTCAAAGCGTGCCGCCAAAGAGGATGAGACCGAAGGCTCTTTCTCTGTTGATATTAAAGACACTATGAGCGAATTTGAACTGAAGACTTTGGGCATACACGTTACGCAGGACGTGTGCAACAAGTGGCATTTCTACGCGCTCAAGTCGTTCAGCCGTGTGAAGAACCGCGAGGTACTCACCTGGGAGTCAACCGACGATTATCCCATATATTTGTACGATGCCGGCGAATACAAAAAGATTCTCCAGCCGCTCAATCCCGAAAAGCAGTTCCGTTTCCAATACTTGGGCACCGTCACGCCGAACATTTTGAACGGACTTTCCCAGCTCAAAAGCAAATACGAGGAACTGAAAAAGGACATCAACCCCGAAACCGAACGTCCGTACAAAGAAAAGCTCGACGAAGTAATAATCATGAGCGGCGACCGCGATGCCCTCAACATGGCCGCCTATGGTTTCAACGTGCTTTGGCTCAACTCCGAAACCAGCAAGATTGACCCTAAGCAGTACCGCGAAGTGGCAAAAATGGTGGAATCGGTCTATAATCTGCCCGACATCGACGCTACCGGAAAACGCGAAGGCATTAAACTGGCTCTTACTCATATCGACATTAAGACTATATGGCTGCCAGATTATTTGCTCAACCTGAAGGATTCACGCGGTTACACACGCAAGGATTTCCGCGACTGGCTTGATGTTCGCAAGACCAAAAGCCGCGTAGATATTCAGAGGGAAATAGAACGGATGCTGAAGCTTGCGTTGCCGTGTCGCTTTTGGGATGTGGAAGTGTCGGAAAAGGGCGAAAAGTACAACTTCAACAATGTTTGTGCCTACTATTTTCTCAACTGCAACGGCTACTACACCATCGACGACCCTAACCAAAAAGAGGGATTTTCATATATAAAAATCACAGGAAACGTTGTCGAAAAAATAAAGGCAAAGGATATGCAGCGGTTCGTCGATAATTGGCTCGAAGAACGCGAAATGCCTATTGCATTGCGCAATATGATGTACAAGACAACGCAGCTGGGCGAATCAAGTTTGATGCGCATACGCCAGGCAGACTTGGATTTTTCGGACTATGGCAAGGACTATCAGCTGTTTTTCTTCAAAAACGCCACATGGCGCGTTACGGCCACCGACATCCAGTTGTTCGACAAAAACACCAACTATGTGTGGAAGGACGAAGTTTTGGAGCATAATGTAAAGCGTCTTGCCGACCAGTTCCGCATATTCAGGAATGAAGCCGGCGAACTCGATATTGAAATTAATTACGAAGGTGCAAGCAAGTTCCTGAAGTATCTTATCAATACCTGTAGAATCTATTGGCGCGAGGAAAACAACCGCATCAACGAAGACCAGCGCGCCGAATATTGGAAAACCCACAAGTTTGACATTGCCGGGCCAATGCTCACCGATGCCGAAGTTTATGAGCAAAAACAGCATCTTATCAACAAAATTTTTGCACTTGGCTATTTGCTCCATCGATACAAAAATCCATCGAAACCATGGTGCGTGTTTGCCATGGACAACCGCATAAGCGAAATGGGAAAATCGTTCGGTGGAAGCGGTAAGTCTTTGTTTTTCCGCTCGGTTAAAAATATGATGAACTCGGTTACGCTTGGCGGACGCGACCCTAAAATAACCGAAAACAAGCACATTTTTGAACGCGTCGATAAGTACACCGATTTTCTATTTATCGACGATGCAAGTCAGTCGCTCCGGTTCGATTTTTTCTTCGACTGCATTACAGGTTCCATGTTGGTGAACCCGAAAAACACGCAATCGTATGAAATCAACTTCGACGATTCGCCCAAATTCGGTATCGCCAGCAATTTCACAATCAAAAACGTTGACCCGTCAACCAGCCGCCGTTTGCTTTACACTGTTTTTTCTGACTATTACCATGCGCTCGACGAAAATGGCGAATACCAGGAAGAACGAACCGTGTTCGACGACTTTGGCAAAAACCTTTTCTTCGACTACACCGAAGACGAATGGAACCAGGATTTGAACCTTATGGCCGAATGTTGCCGCTATTACCTTGCGACCGACGAAAAGATAAACCCGCCAATGGCGAACGTGTACAAGCGTAACAAACTGGCGGAAATGGGCGATGAGTTCTTCAGCTGGGCAAACATCTATTTCACTCAGGAAGGCACGCTCGACACGCTCATTTCCAAGGAAACCATACTGAAGGAATATTTTGAAAAATGCAATCCGCGGCTTCGCACCACGCAGGCATTCTCCAAACGCATCCAGGCGTGGTGTCAGTACTATGGTTACACGCTTAACCCGACCGACCTTTGCAACACAAGCGACAAAAAGCGCATCATCAAGAAGGAAGACGGAAAGACGATAGAGCAAATTTATATTCAAACCAAAGATGCTGCCATTGACGAATTTACGAAAGTGTCAGCGTCAGACGAAAAACTGTTTTAGTTATGGAAACAACGTACCGCCAGCGACTTACCGACTATCTTCGCTCAATGCCACGAGGCACGAAGGTTGAAACAGCCAAAATCGTAAAGCCGGAAAACATGGCCGTGTTCCGCGAGGCATTTCTCTCGATATGCTCCGAACACTGGGACGAGTTTGGTCAAGAGTTCACATGCGACGAAGCACTAACCTACATCCGTCGCTACGATGAATGGGTTCTGAAACCAATAAGCGCTGGCACACTTGCCGTAAATGGCAAGGTAGTTGGCACGCTCAAAGACTTTTGCGACGGAAAGCTGAAAGGATGTTTTGACGAATTATTTAAGAAATAATGCTATGAATTTCACCAAAGAAGACATTACACTGTTGCTCGATAAGGAAAATGTAAGCCACAAATGGTTCGACCTGCCCGAAGCATTGATTTTGAACATTTATGACAAAACCATCGACGCGTGCCTGTTTACATTCGTACTTCACGCTATGGCCGGTGAATTTGTCGTAATAGAACGAACTACGGAATTTATTCAAGTTAAACGCTATAAAAATTAATGGTATGACACTCCAAGAAGCAATTACAATCCTCAACAATCATGGGTGGCTTTTAATGGAAGATAGCAGACTGTTTTTCCAAACCACAAAAGTCTCCATTGATTATAACGACTTGCTTATTATAAGCAAATACCACAAAATATTGGAAATTACACGCACTACGGAAAGTTTCGCCGTGTTTGTGGAAGCCAGGAAATGGACAGATTTATCATTTGACGAAAAAATAATATAGAACATGAAAGAGTTGAAATACAAAATAATGTTAAAAATAATACGAAAGCTAAGAGCGTTCATAAATGGTGAGTTGCAAAAATTTATAAAAGAGAACCAGGGATCTGAGGAACTGCACATGTCAGATTTAAAATTTGAACGTATGCTTATGACAGGAATGAAGTTCTGCGATACCTACGAAGACTATGTAAAAGAAATACACGAAGAAAATACATATTTACGTGGTCAGATAAAGCAGCTCAAACAGGATGAAAAAAAGCTTATCAGGTTTATAAAACATCTGGAGGATTAAGTTATGAAAATAATTGTGTTATTTAGTATTGGAGTTATGATAGGCGTTCTTATTTCGTTATCACAGAGAAAATAAGAACGGAACTTGCAAAATTTTATAAACATTGTATATTTGCAATGGACAAAATTTCTATAGATATGGCGACAACTTCAACAAAGAAACGGACAGACTACCATAATGAGGCTGTTAATTTGATTATTAAGCGTTCTGGGATGACAAAAAAGGAAATCCAGGATATTGCTATACGCGAATTTTGCTATAACAACTTAAACTTGTTGACACAAGCCGAAAAGCAAAAATACAAAGGCTGGATACTATGAAAGATGTTCAAACAAACATATATATAGATTCAAATGTTTTGATTGACTATTTCGACGCTCCACAGTTCGGAACGTACATGAAGTTTCTGTACGACATATCAAACGAGAAATACACAAACCTGTATGTTTCAGCACTGTCAATAGCACAGTTTGTTGCCAAGTATCAGAAACGGAAAGCAAACACGGAACGTGTTAAAAAGTTCGTAAACGAGTTTCTAACTAAAATGTATGTTGTTCCGTTCGAGGAATCTGCCATATCGCAGTCAATGCAAATGCAGAATACCGACCTTGAGGATAACATGCAGTACGTCCAGGGAATAAAGTATAAATGCAAGTATTTCGTCACAAGTAATATTTCGCATTACAAAGATTACTTGAACATTATTCCAATAAAGCCTTCTCAGGTTTTCTCAATAAAACACGAGAAAAAATAATCCATAAGATATAGCAAGTATTTTATAAGCCGGTTACGTTTCTACACGTGCCGGCTTTTTTTTATGCCCGGTTCGGGGCTGGGGGTTGCTTTCCTCCCTTGTCCCCACCTTTTTTCTTCGTTATAACTCTATATATTTTTGTAACTTTGTAACTTTTAAGATAAGAAAAAGAAAATCAATAAATTAAGAGGTTACAAAAAGGTTACAAAATTTGATATGGTTACAAAAATTTTTGTAACCAGTTTGGCGGTTACAAAATCGCTTTTCGAGGTTACAAACTCAATTTTTTGTTTTGTAACTTGCTAAAATATTAAATATCAGTATTTTATATATTACGGTTACAAAAGTTACACGGTTACAAAAATTTTCCACAAAATCACACGCACGCAAAATTCTGATGAAAAAGTTAGGCCGCTGCGGCCTGTGTTTTAATCAAAATTTATTCAGAGGCAATTACGACTTGTCTGTAAAATTGTGGAACGTTTGCAAAATTGCAAACATTATTTACACTAATTTTGGCAATCATTGAAAATCAATGCATTACATTTTGTAAAAAACGTTTACACTGCGTATATACTACAAAATTTCATTTCTAACTTAGTTGGAGACATTTACAAGTTGTAAATCTCAAATACAAGTTGTAAATGTGTTGTAAATATCAAATACAAACTTGTCAAAGTGCTGATATTCAATTGTTAGTGTTGCAAATGATTGTAAAGATGAAAAAAGCAAGAAAAGAAATGGCAGAAAATGAATACGAAAGAAAAATAGCCAAGTTTATAATGGAAGTTGGCAATGCAGATTTAGATGATGAAGAAGAACAAATTTATGATGCTTTTACTAATACTAAAGGTTTCAAAATAATTCAGATTAAGGATTTGATAGGTTTGTTCAATTTATTGAAAATTATTGCTAACAACAGCGATTTTGGTTCAAAGCATATTTTGATAAAACATTATGGCATTAAAAAAGATAGTGTAACCGCACGAGAAATTGTACAAATGGCTCAAATTGTAAAATCAGTTGAGCCGGTTCCTGATGTAAATGATAAGACAGGGAAAAGACACGTTTATGAATTATGGAAAAATAACATTCGTTATCGTGTTGTTATTGATGTAAATAAGAAAAGTAAAAGCGGTGTTTTAATTTCATTTTATACAAATAGGAAATAAAAAAACACTTATGCGTTGCCCGTCACAATGACAATGGGATTTACAAGCATAAGCGTTCTTTATTGAGACAAATATACAAATTATAATATAAAAGTCAAATAAAAGTAAACAATATGAAACACGATTCAAGAAAAACATTCTCCGGTAGATTTACCGACAGTGTGCGTGCAAAATTCAACGAAGTCTCGGAACAATTTCCTGACTATACCGATAGTCAGATTGTAGAAGAGATAGTAAAACAGTGTGCTGCCAACGTGCAAACCGACAATTCCGCTGTAATAGATAATTTACAGAGCGAATTGGATAATCTCACCGCCGAACGCGACAACCTTGTCGCATCTAACGGCGAACTTACCGCCAGGATTGAGGAACTTACAGCCGAATGTGAGCAATGGAAACAAACCGCAAACGAAAATGGTGTAGGTGCATCGGCCAAGGATGCCGAAGTTGAGAAATTACAGGAAGAGAACAAAGTTTTGAAATCGAACTTGGCAGCTTATGAACATCTTCAGGAAGAAAACGAAAATCTCCATAAACAAATCGCAGTACTGCAAAATCCGCAAAAAGGTTCATATACAGTGCATCTTGGCGATGTGGCAAGCGAAATGATGGAGCTTACAGTAAACCGTTTGAAAGACCGTTTGAAAACTGAAGACATCACACCTGAGAAAATCCTTGTTGACCTTTTTGTGAAGTACACAAAAGAACGGCCGTGCGATTTTGCATATCCGCTTGTGATTTCCAAGACCGAAAGCCAAATGATTATTGACCGTCACCGTAAAAAATAGTAGTTATGCAAATAGATTTGAAACAACGCATGGTAAAGTCGGCGCTTTCCACGCTTATACCTATGGTTGCCGACAATAAAGATGTGATCAACAATTTCGGTACCGAATTAATCAACGGCATCCAGCTTCGCGAAGGTGAAACCGATGCCGGCTATCTTCTTTTCAAAAAAGACGACCGTGCAATGGCGGCCGCCGTCGTGTTCGATTCCGATAACCGTCTCATCAGAATGGAAGAACCGCACGACCTGTATGAACTAATTGAGAAAATTATTAAATCTTTTAACTGATGCCGTTAGCCGATATAATACCCGAATCAAAAGTTGCCGAAGAGCCACAAGCTGCGTCTTCGGAAACGTATCATTTCGCCACTGGCGATGTGAGCGACTACGATGACCTTATACAGGAAATTAAGGAACCAAAGCAGAAGTTTGTAAACCAGGAACCGCCAACGGCAGTTCCCGAACAAAAACCCGCCGAAGTTCCGCTTACACCCAGATTGCAAAGCGAGGTTTCAAAGCAAACGTCAAAGTTCATTGTAAACAGTGTTGACCGCCTGTTTTCGTTCGGTATGGACTGGTATGCCGATGCCGAAGAACCTGGCCGATATGCTGCCACCGACGATGAGAAAAAAGAAATGGTCGATGCCTGGCAACAAGTTCTGAAAGATACCGACAAAGGCGTTCCACCGTGGTTGGCAGCCGTTGCCACAATGATTCTGATTTATGGATGTAAGGCGAAAGAAGCCCACGATTACAAGCGTGTGAAACAGGCACTCGAAAAAGAACAACTCGAAAATGCCGCACGCCAGGCGGAACTGGATAAAGTCCGTGCGGAACTGGAAACATTAAAAAATAGGACAAATGAAAAAAGTTGATGGTATAACAGTAGGTTATTTTCCGCAAAGTCTGGCAAAAAAAATACATAAGATGTCGGTTAAAATTGTTCTAACGCCTAAAGCGATTGAACATATAGATGACCAGCATTCAACTGAGTTTGCCCAATTAGGTATGAATACGGAGTTGTTTGTACGTTTTGTTGTAAACAATTTTAATGAAGTTAGAATTGATAAGTCACAGGAAATGTATTTAGTTGTGCGTGCTGATTCTGTTTCTAAAATGGCAGTTATAAGGCTAAATTACAAAGAACTTGATAAAGAACGTGTTTATTATGTGGAAAGTGCAATGCCAGTTCGCAATTCATATCTGAAGAATAAAGAATTATTATGGATTGGAGCGCACCCAAACGATTAGTTTCTGCCACCTAACCAACCTTGCCACCGAATTATTGTGTTTTGGCAGACAATACACGGCAGCGCTGGTTCAATAATTCTTAGACAAATATATAAATTACAATAAAAAAGTCAAGCGATGAATAAGAAATATATGCTGAAAACCTATTACAAGCAGTTCCGTTCACAGGCGGAAACGTATTGTACCGACTATTATGTAATGGTGCTGTTGAGAATCTTCTGGGCTCGTCTCATTGGCAAAGAGTATAATTTGATAAAGAGATAGCTATGGAACGCACGGCAAAATTCATCTGCATAATCGGGAAACCGAACTGCGGCAAATCGACCGCTGCCGAAAAACTTATGACGGCAGCCGGAAAAGGTCTGATCATAACGCCCGATTTCGACAACTGGAATGCCAAGTTTGGCGAAATAGACCTTTCGGAAGCCAAGAATTACCATTATACAGGTATTAAGTCGGCGGTTTACCAGTCCGACGAAGATTTTGGATTCATATATAATTGGTTCTTCGACGGTCTTCTGGTGCTCGACGATTGCAGGAACTATGTACCGGCAAACTTCGACCATTCGCAGATAGCCAACATCATACGCCGTAAACGCCAGCGGATGATGGACATAGCTATTATGGCACACCAGTTGTCGGAAGTTCCTAAAAAGTTCTTCGGCTATATTACTGAATATCTGATATTTCCAACAGAGGGCAACGCTGATGCACGCAAGGATGTGTTGTTTGACAAAACGGAAAAACTCAATGCCATTATCGCACGTGTGAACCACAGGGCTATTGCCGAACACAACGAACATGTTTCACAATACGTTAAAGTCGAGAAACTATGAAGGCGATGTACAAATTCGAGGTGGCCGAAGCAGCCGGCGTTTCGCGGAAAACATTGCTTTCGTGGATTCGTGAGCGCGTGCAGTCTGGCGATGAAGCATTTGAAAATTACAATGTGAATTGTAAGTTGCTTACGCCGGTGCAGCTCAAATCTTTATCGGTTCGTTATTGTATTATCTTTGAAAAACCAACTATATGAAAACAGAGGAAGAAAAAATATTAGACGAAATCAAAAGGGCAAAAAATGATAAACGACCGACGGATCCTATTGTTGTACGAAAAAGAAAGGTTGTGCAACCTATTGTTTTACCTATTGCACGACCAGATGATGAACATATTGATTTAGAAGATATACATTTTTGCTCGGAGTGCAAGAATTGCCGCGTTGTGAAACGCTTTAACCGTACCGACAGGTTTTGCAACCTTCATTTGCAGGTAAAACAGTTCTTCGACTATCCTGAGCATCGTGTTGTTGATTACGATAACAGCAAAATGTGCCTTAAAATCAATACCGACGGTAAATGTGGCTATTTTGCCTCTGGTGGAGAGTTGGCAGTGGAATAGAACCTATTTTATTGTTTCTACATATATGTGTTTGTGGAGTGTGTATGTGTTTGTGGAGTTTTAGTTGACAGTATATTTTGAATCACGGAGACGGACAAGGCTTTGGCGATGAGTGGGGCAAAAGTTGTAGGAGGTTTCGACCGAATGAACAACATATTGACTTGCAACAGGTCGGTGGGACGCGAGTGGTCTCCGTTTTAATCTTTAATGTTATGAAAAAATTTCTCATTCTTATCTGTACGCTTGTATGCGTGGGCGTTGCGAACGCACAAACGACGATCGCACCGCAATCAAAATCATTCGTCTTTATCAACGACTGCGATATGCCTATAAAAAAGGCCATTCCAAAGTATTCGTTTGTGTTCTGCGAAACGCCGCTTGACAGCGTTAATGTGCAAAAAATCACGGAACATCAAACCATATCGGGTAGCGACACACTGCGCACGTATGACACTACCTATGTGAAAAAATTGTACTGGAGTAACTTTTTCTTCACGCTCGACAAAATGCCAGTTGGTGCCACGTTCAATAATTTTTCGCACACCGCTGGGAAAGTTCTTACAACAATATCAATCTATTAAATTCCGTGGCTATGAAGAAAATCCTATTATTATTGCTATGCGCAATCAGTGCGGTTATTACCAGTGCACAGGTCAACAATGCGCCTGTGGTGAAGATGCATACAATCATATTCCGACCTGGTGAAGTGGTGAAGCAGATAGACCTGTCGGACATCGCGGAGGACGACATGACGGAGTGGAGCGGCCTGAATTACACGTTCAGCATCCCGAGAAACGGTATGAACAACGAGCAGCGTATCACGGCGAAGATAATGAAGAAGACGCAGCTGCGCATAGTGAAGATGCTGTCGTTCGATCAGGACACGATATTCATTTCGGTGTCGGACAGCGTGAACACGACGCTCGACACAATCATAGTGTATGTGCGTGATTTTGACCCAGTGAGAAACATAAATCTGTATTTCTTTGATTTCTACGAAAAGGGCTTGAATGATTGGAACGCTGCCACGGCAAAGACTATTCCGCAAAACTCGTTGTTTGCGGTTCGATGTAGCGGTGGATTGGTGGAAGTGTATTCCACAACGGTTCCTATATACGCTGGTGAAAAAATAATAACAGGCAACGAAACACAGGAAAGTTTCCCCATGGCGCCTATGAATCGCATTGATTCGGTGATTGCGAAATATCACAAAATACGTGAGGTAATAGTAACCAACAATCAATAATGGTATGGCTAAAATTCGTTTTTTATTCCAATTAAAGCGGCGGCTGAAAAAACTGATATTCTACGAGTCTGCTGCATATGAGTACCATAGAGGATATTCTTTGCTTGCCAAAGACCGAATTTCGTTCGACGAGAACTATTACAAGGGGCAGTTCCACAAGGCAAAGGCCGAAGCGTACAACGAAATCCTAAAACTTATATCATGAGCTTATACGGCGCAATAGTGATGATTGGCGTATGCGGTTGCTGTTATGGCGGCGACCCAACGCCGCAACCTACCGACAGCTATACAATTGTGGAGCGTAGGGTAAAGATAACAGGCCGTTGGCGTACTGTTGAAAAGTACAAAAAGACCACAAAGCGGACTGAACGTAAGGATTATCTGAAATCATTGTAGATAGCATCGTTCCTAATCGGGAATTATTGAGCATTATCGGGAAGCATCGTGCCTAATCGGGAAAGTGGAATTTCGCACGGTTGTATTATTGCGTTTGTAAAATTCAAAACGTAAAATTAAATTATTATGAAACAAATTCTTACAGCAAATATTTTGCTTATCGTGATTTTAGCAATCACAATCTTCAAAGTAGTTTGGGACATTAAATTTGCCAAAGATGTTGCCGACGAAAAACAAAAAATTGCCGAAGGCAAAGAAGAAAAAGATGGTGAAAAAACAAACGGTTTCTTCGGAACTCGTTCCATTGCCAGACAATTAGCTAAGTAAATCAAGTTAAACCATAAAAAAACTTATAAAGATGAATTTACAAAAATTAGGCGTAGATGGATTTGGTGGTGAATCTTCAAATCCGTTCACAGGTTCAAATGTAGCATTTGAATTGACCAATCAGGGCTCTGCTGCTGAAGCTCAATTGATTGCGTTTTCAAAAGGTTGGTTCGATACTGCAGCAGATATGCGTGATGCACAAGGTCACACTCCAGGAGCTGTGATTGCTGACGGAACCATTATCTCAACAACCAACAAAGAAGTTACTTGTGCTGGTAAATCCTGCCGTGTTGCTGATGTTGCTGGTATGTTTGCTAAGAACGCTTGCCGTCTTAAAGGTATCAAATTGGCTGTTGACGATGCAGTTCAATTGGATGAAGAAATCCAGGTTGTTCAGCTTACCGCTGAAGGTCCAAAAGCTTTGAAACGAATCATTCCGTCATCAAGCAAAACCGAAGACCAACAAGACCCAAAACGTGTGTCTATCGACTTGACAGACGACTTGGTTGTTTTGGGAGCCGACGTTGTTGTAATGGCAAATCTTGCCGCTGGTAGAAAATGTACTTATACATTGTTCTACGAAAAAGTTGGTTCATACCGCGCTTTGGTTCAAAACAATGCGTTCGGAGAATAATTGAAACGGCCATGAAGGAGAAAATCGCGAAACTTCGCGGTTTGATTGCGAAAAGTCTGAACGCCAACCGAAACAGTTGGCGTTCCTTTTTTAAGAAGTACGGTTTTGCAGTCATTCCAGCGAATCCAGAAAAACGAATTGTGGAGTTGTACCGCACGCACGGCGATGTGGTGCTTACCGACATCAATCAGATTTTGGCTACTGGCGACATCGACGGATTTTCTAAGGATGATTTGGGTAAAATCGTTGATACGTTTGATATTTGGCTTGATAACGGTATCGAAAAACCAGATGATTACATCCCCAAACCAAAAACCGATGAAGATAAGCCAGCTGATGAAGGCAAATCGACAAAATGGGTTGTCGGTGCGTTTGTGGGACTTTGTGTTGTGTCGATTTTGGCATTTGTGTTAATCCGTAAATTCAATCGATAATGGAAGCAAAGCAAAAGAAAATACTCATAGTTGCGGCATTGGTTGTTATTGCCATTGTTGTGTATTTGTTTGTTTCGAAGAAAAACGACGATGCGAATGGTGATGCCGTTGCCGATGCTATGCAGCAAGCTGCCGACAAGGTTGCACAGGCGGCACAGTCTAATTCCGCTACGGCAAGACAGATTGAGGAAAACAAGAGTACCGTTTCACAGCGTAAGTTCCTCACAGCTGGTATGAAGCCAAATGTGGGCGAAACCGTCTATTTGGCTGCTAATACGGCAGACTCCTTGGATATTCGGAACAACAACGTCCGCAAAAATATTGACTACAAACTAAAAAATGACAACGCTGAAGGGCTTGGGCTTGATATTGGCACGTATGAAGGCACGGCGGGTTCGTTGTATTGGAAGATGAATCCTTCGTCTTACCTCAAACGGAAATCGAAATATCTCATCAAATACGGATTCTACACGAAGGCAGGAAACTATTTGTATGTACTCAGATAGCATCTATGAAAAACTTTACCGACATACAGGAAAATATATTTATCGACACGCCGGCAGCCGTAAATCGGAAGACTGGTGTGTTGTATATCAATCCACGTTTGTTCGGGAAGTTGACTGATGCAAGCCAGAATTTTGTGATAGCGCACGAATACGGACATCTGATTAACAATACAAGTAACGAAAAAGCGGCCGATGATTACGCATTGTGGCGGCAAATTGGTTTGGGCGAAGACAGCATTGATGTGTTGCGTAGTTTCTACGACGCTATGCCGTTTAAGACGAAAGAACAAATCGAACGAGGCGAAAAGCTATTGCGTTCGGTATTCAGCAAAGAGTTCAATGCAGGCAATCCAGCCGCAAAAGGTTTCCTTGGCATCATTGAGGCGAAAAACGAAACATCGGCGGCCAATGGATTCATAGCCAAAGTTACTGGTAAGGCTTTGAGTGCTGTTGGTGGTGTGGTTGCTCTGATTCCAGCTGTCGGTACGGCAATAGGTGGAGCAATTGCGGCGGGCGGTGCGGCTATTGAGGCAGGCGGCAACATTGCCGAAGCAAAGGCGGCTGCTGCAAGTTCATACGCACAGGCAAAGGATATGGAAGCACAGGCGGTTGAGGAAGCAAATGCGAATCTTGCGCATGCGGCTCAGACAAACGCTCTGACTGCGGAACTGGATGCCGTGAAGGCGACAAATGCGGCGAATGCCTATTTGGTACAAAAAGAAAAAAACGAGAAAACAAGGAAAATACTAATCGTGGTCGCAGTTCTTATTGTGGTGGCGGTTGGTTTTACAATCTATAAAAACGAATAATATGGCAACTGGAACATTAAGTAACGGAACTACAATTTTTACGCCTAAGACTTCAACGGCTTCAACAGGAACAACTGGTTTTAGCTGGGCGAATGCGTTTTCAATGCTGGCTACTTTGGGAAGCTCAATCGTTACAACAGTTATAACAAGCAGAAGTAACGAGCGCGTTGCTGACAAACAGCTTGAAGCACAACAGAAAGCTGCCGAAACGGCTGATTTGCAGGCACAAATTGAAGCTGCCAAAGCAGGAAGTGGAACTCCAACATCTGATGCGCAAGGCGGTGGAAACCTATCAACAATTCTCATTGTGTTGGTTGTGGTGGCGGTTCTTGGAATCGGTTGGTATCTAATCATTAAAAAACAATAACTATGGAGACAAAAAAGAAAATCATAATAGGCATTTGTGTTGTGGCGATTCTTGTGGCTATTTACTTCGGCTACAAGTCGTTGGCCAAAACACTCGGTTTGGATGACAATCCAGGCAATGGCAACTACAAACCTAACAACGGCAACACAACAGGTGGTTCTGGTTCTGCCGGTGGCTCGTCGAATGGCGGTACTGAAAATAATTCTGAGCCGCAAGGCAATAAAACAAACAATGACAGCCCCGTGTTGTATGAGGTTGGCGAAAAACTATTCACTTACGGCGAATATGCCAATGTTCGTGAAACAGCGGCGGTAATTAACAAAACGCTCGACAACAATCTTTTGGGAACTGTAAAGGGTGAAATCGGTATTGTTGAGGCTGTTGTTAATAGCACAAACAAAAACGACACACACAAATGGTATAAGGTGAAACTCACCACACCGATTCGTAAAATGTTGTTTTTGGAATACGATAAGGGATATGTACGCGACGATGTAGTAACTAATCAAAAATAAAAAACTATCGATATGGAAAAAGTAAAGGAAATATTCAAGATGCTTCTGCCAATTTTGGTGGCAGTGTTGGCTGTGGCAATCATTCGCCACTATGCAAGTGGCCTCATTTCGCAAATCCGCGAACGGGTAAAAAACAAAGAACTCGACAAACGCATAGACAAATCAAACCTTTCGTATGGAGAAAGCCAGTACAAGGTCTATGCACAAAAACTGTTTGATGCAATGAACGGCTGGCAGACAGATGAAGATGCCATTTACGAAGTGTTCAAGAAAATGAACAATATCGACGACATACTTCAGCTTCAGATTGCATTTTCTGATGTTGAAGATGAAGACGAAACATTGTCGCAATGGTTGCACGACGATTTGAGTTCGTCAGAAATGAAACAATTAAATGCAATCATTGCTGAGCGTAGCATAGAGTATTCATTCTAAATTTATTGTATTATGAAAAAGTTTATCATCATTGGATTATTCGTTGCAATAATTGTAGGAATAATCATTGCAAAAACAAAAGACAATCAAACAGGCGCAACGCCAGGTAACGGCGAAAAACTTTCTCCATCTGATTGGTTGCTTCAGAATTACCACGACAATGTTTCACAAATGTGGAATCTTGCATGGTGGTACAAAAACAAAGGCAATGCCACTGGTCCGCTTAATTCTGCATTATGGGATATGTACACCAACAAAAAGACTATCTCAAAGGCTGATGCCGACAGAATCCTCAATTATGGTGTGAAATACGAAGATGTTCAAGAGGCTAATTCAAAACTATAAGTAACGGTTTGGTCTGCCTCCGAAGTGCAGAAACAAAATCGGCAATACAATAAAAAATCTTAAAAGTCAAAACAATGAAAAAAGAAGTAAAAATAGCAATCATCGTTGTATTGGTCGCTCTTCTGGTTGGAGCGGCGGCGTTGTATGTGAAAGCGGCTCGGAGGCCTATTATTTCGCCACTACCAGAAGGTAATGGTAGCAAAACAGGTACCGTTGAAACCGAATCGACACAGTTGAATGTGCGCGCATCAGCTGGCGAAGCCGATGGACTTACCAATAAATCAACCGCCATTGATTGCTTAAATAAAGGCGATAAGGTTGAAATCACGGAAATAAGCGAAAACCAAAAATGGGGCTATGTTCCGGCAAAAGGCGGCTGGGTTTCGTTGAACTACATAAAATTCGATTGATATGAATGATTTTTTGAACTCGAAGTTTGTAACAGACTTAAAGAACGGGCAACTACCAACTGTTGAAGTGGAAGTTGCCACAAAGTCTGTAGTGTTAATCGCAGGTGCGTTTCTGCTTGTTGGTGTCATCCTCATTGTAGGCAACGCAATTGTAAAAAAGTAAAGTTATGGCAGCTGATTTCAGTTATTCATCGGTATTGGTGCAGGAAATGGCAAATGCACCCTTGGTTGAAAAAGTCACAACCGACGAAAACAACCATGTGTTCTATATGGGCTATCCACGCACGCGCGATTTGACAAAGTGCTGCATCAAGAAAGTCACCTACACAAAGAATGGAAATTCCGAAACGTGGGAAACGAAACTTTCAGGCGGCAACCGCGAACAAATCTACGCATGGGCTGATCGTGCCACATTAACGTATGAGTTTTACCAATAAACATTGCTATTATGTATTTCACATTCAACCCACTGACAGGAAAATTGGACGTTGCTGGTGCAAGTGCCGCAGACATCGAAAAAAGCCAACAGGCCTTTTATGGTGCCACGCCTATATCCGAAGGAACATATTGGGGTAAGATAGCCACATTGCGAATGAAAACAGGCAACAGTGTGGCACATCATCTTGTGGCGTGTTTCCATATTATGCGCTGCAATATGTATCCGTATACCAACCGTAGCAAAGTTACGACATCGAAGGAATGCACGTTGTTTGTGTCGGCTTCATCAATCCACTATGTTCCGCTTATACCAACGCCACAGGTGGAATACATCGCGTCAATGGTTTTCGAGTCGTCGCACGGCATTGGTTCCGATGAGATACGGCTCAACAAAGTTGGGTATGAAGATGGTTATTGCGTGCTGGAACTCTGGGGCAAACTCGAATACAAAGACCGACTTTATTTTACGTGCCGCTGGAATCAAATGGACAAAGAAAATGTTTCGTTGGAGCTTGGCACGCCTGACGACACTCTTGTAGGAGGATTCCCTTCGGATACTCCGTTCCACAATCCAATCGCCTCGGAAACTTCGGAGCATTCACTTCAAGTGTCGGCCAACACACCGTTGACTTTCACGCACAACCTGAACAAATTTCCGTCGGTCACATTCATCGACAGCAATGGCGACATGGTTCTTGCCGATGTGCATTATAACAGCCGTAACAGCATAACTATACGGTTCAATGCGGATTTCACAGGATTAATGGTTCTAAACTAACGGATATGAAGATAATTTACAGTTTCAACACAAACGGCGGAAAAATCTTTCCTGGAAAGTTCTACAAACGAATGGCGGAATTATCGGTGCGGTCGGCTAAACGATGCGGTTATCCGATTGAGTTGTACGCCGACTTGTGGGGCATTGAGTTTTTCAAGCAGCTGAAATTTCCTTTTGATTCCTACCATTTGATAGAACCTGAAAAATACGGTGTGAATTTCTCTTATTGGAATTTCGGCAAGCTGCTGACGTATTCGATACAAAACGAGCCATTTCTGCATGTGGATTTCGACACGTATTTTCACGAAGGATTCCGCATTCCAGAAAGTGGCGACATCATCACCGAAATGTTACGAGAATACACGTTTGTGCGTGCGTTCCGCGATGTTGCGATTCTCGACACGAATGTGCTGCCGGAAAAACTGATATGTAGCGGTCTTGTTGGCGGCTACAACACAAACATTTGGAAGGAACTGTTTTCCCGTGCCGAAGAAATTTGCATGAAACCGATTCCCGTTCCTGAAAAGGCAATGGCATATTTGGTAGGCGTTGAGGAATTTAATTTGTCGCAAATCGCACAATTCCTGAAACTTAAAGTAGTGGAGCTCGACCACAACAAATTCGACCATTGGCAGGGCGAAAACAAAGAAAAAAATTATGGCCAGGTAATTAACGAATTGTATAATATTAATTGTAAATGACATGAAAAATCCATTTAAGAGGTACAAGGTTATTAAAACCAAAACTATTGCTTACGACACATACAAAGAAGGGTCGTACACAAAGCATCACGAAATCACGTTGCATAAAGACACTGTGATTTATGGCGACAAAGTTATTAAAGGCGAAAAGGAATTTGTTTCGTTCGATGCTGCGGAACTGGGCGTTGACGAACTCATTCAGATTCCAGCCGATTGTGTTGAGAAACAAACGCCGTGGGGCATCATTGCCACGTTTGTTGTGCTTGTGTGCGGTGTGGTTGTTTGGATTGTTAAACGTAATAAATAAAGACTATGGGAAAACTGAAAGAACGTAGCGAGCAATTCCGACTGAATGCGCGCGACATAATCAAATCGGCATGGACAGGAGCGTTGACAGCAGGCGTTACCGCTCTGTATGAGTTTACGCAAAATGCCGCAGTTGACGGCGACACAACTTTGCAGACGGCATTGTTGGCAATTGTGGCGTACTTGCTGAAGAACTTCTTGGAAAACAAGAAAGGCGAACTTAAAGCTGACGACGATGCTGAGTAAAATTGCCGACACAATAAAAGAGCCGATTGCGGGAATAACCACAAGCAGCGTGTTCCTAACTATTTCGTTTGCTGACATGCTGCAAATCTTACAGCTTATTTCGGCTGGGCTTGCTATTGTGGTTGCTTTGCTTACGGCGTATTTAACGGTGTTGAAGATTAGGAAGGAGAAAGATAAATAATTAAAACTAACATGATATGGCAACGAAAACCACAACACAATGTGAATTTGGAACCGTTTATGACCAGTTCAAAGGAAATCCGAAACAGGCAATAAAGCATCTTTTGAAGACAAAAGAAGGTGAATGTACCGCCGCATTGTTTAGGGCCGATATAGGTTATATAGATATTGTCTGGGGAGAAAATAATCCTAAAACTAATAATGGATATGGATTAAAACATATCATAGACAAACACGGAGAAACGATAAAATCTCTTGGTTTTAACATTGAGGATTTTATTCCGATTGTCGTACAATTCGGGAATTTAAGTGTGTCAAAAACAGGAGAGGAATACATTTTAGAATCTAATATGTTCCGTGTTGTTATAGAAAAATTTGCTTATGGAAAATCAAAACAATGGTTGTTGACGGCGTTTGATTTAAGAAAAAAGCCGAAGAAATAAGTTCTTCGGCTAATTTGTCGCATTGTAAAAATCGTTGACGCTTACAATTTTAATCACTTACGCTGTATGGTGAACAACAGAACAAATATATAATGTAAATTAATTAAAACAAAATATTATGGCAAAATTAACAAAAGCACAGCTCAAGTCAATAGTTGACGAAGCAAAGAAAATCCGCAGAGCTGGCGGTAAGCACACAAAGCAGGTGGAAGTGTACAATCGCAAATGGACGACCTGTATGAAGGAAGCCGCAAAATCGTTGGGTTATTCCAAAAAACGCTAATGTATGCGTATTGACCTGACCGACAAGAAACTAATCATTATCGCCGCCGTGGTGCTTACTGTGGTGGCGGTACTGATTGTTTTTGCACTTACAAAAAGTTTCAAACTAAGGAAATGGCGTATGAAAAACAACGAAAACGAACTGAAAATCAAGGTGGAACGGGATGTTAAAACTGATTCGTTCACACTTGGCAAAATGTATATCAACGACGTATTTCTTTGCAATACGCTTGAACTCCCATTCCGCAATGGGGCAAACATCCGAAAGACTACGGCAATATTGCCAGGCACATATAGAATCGATATGGATACTGTTTCGCCTACGTATGCGAGCCGTGGCGCAAAGTCGCAGTATCTCAAATGTGGCAATAAAGTTCCGCGTCTTGTTGGTGTTCCTGGCCACGAAGGTGTTCTTATCCACATCGGAAACTACACCTCAAATACCGATGGTTGTATTTTGGTTGGAACATACCGCAACACATCGACAGGCACGGTGAGCAATTCCGTAACCGCTTTTTGGCAGATGTACGACATATTGGCCGAAGCACACAAAGAAGGCAAACATATAACAATAACCATAAGCTAAAATACTATGAAGAACTTTTCACGTACCGACAGGAGCAACGATATTCCCGGAAAGAATGATGTTTATGCACAGTGCGCGACTGTAACCGTAACGGCTGAGCAGGCAACATCGAACGTGATTTCAGTTTGCCAAACAGCTTTGCCAAATCGTGCTTTGGTTTTTATTAACGGAGCATTGAATAGAGGCAACTATGTTTTGAATGCACCATCGGACGGTTCTATAACATTCGATAGTATAAATGAAGCCGACGAAATAGTAATTGAGTATTGATATGGAAATCTTCGGTAATACAACGTCAAAAAACAGCGCTATTCAGACCAAATACTCGGTTCTGTATCAATTGATTCAATATATCGGTTTTCAAAACATATTACTGTTTGGTGTGGATATTGTGGAAATCGTAAGAAAAATGTACAACCAAGAAATTGTGTTCGATAATAGTGCTGGTACTATTAATCACAATTTTCGAATAACATCAACAGGTTATCTCAAAGATTTTACAGCCAACGATTTTGGCACTCAAAGATATAACGACCTTGTTTATTACATAAAAATAAGTGATGACGAGGACGATTGGAAGCACGAAAAATTTAGACTTCCAGCCTTTTATCCGTACAATACAGGAGAGTTGGTGCAGCTGCGTCTCGATTCAAACGACAATATCTGCTTTATGCGTGGTACCGACTACTACACGCTTGCCTCAACAGGCTTGGAAGTGAAACATTTGGACACTTTATTTACATAGAATATGGAACATACATTCAGCATCGGCAATGGACATACAGTTGTGTTCAGCCAAGGTAATCTACAATACAACCGCTCGAATAACGAATTTCGGGTTGCTTTGCGGCAATACGAGATGCTTGGCGCGGTAAATGAAAATTTGGATGACCCAACCTATGACGGTTGGCTGGATTTGTTTAGATTTGACGATTGCAAGGATTTGTCTATCGATGAGTACAGATTGCTAACTATTGATGAATGGCGTTACATATTATTCCACCGCGACAATGCGGTTAATCTGTTTGGGTTTGCAAGCATCCAAGTTGACGAGGACGCTCGGATAAATGGTTTTATCGTTTTACCTGACGGTTCAGCTCCCGAAGGATTTAAGCATTCGTACCAGAAGATTTCGGATGGTGATTTACCAATTTTTGTAACAGCTGTAAAATATGATAGAGGTTTCGACGACAACATTTATACGTTGGAAGAGTTTGAAGCATTGGAGCAACAAGGCGCGGTATTTTTGCCAGCTGGCGGTGTTGTGAAGGTGAATGCGGCAAAATCACAACGACCCGATGGCGTTTATGTTGCGTCTGTTAATAAATATGCCAGTTACTGGACTTCATCGGAATACATGAATGATAACCTTGCATATTGGGTAACTGCGGATTACAAAAACGAGCTGCTGACACACGCCTACAACAAATCAATGGGCTTGGCCGTAAGATTGGCTAAATCTGTATTATAATATTCTTGCAAAAAGGTTGTAATTATGTATATTTGGGAAAAAATACATAACATGGGTAAGGATACATTATTTTATTGCATAGTTGGCGGCGTTACGATACTTGTATTTGTCGTAATAATTTTTATGTATAACCGTCGTCAAAAAAAGATTGAGAAAATAACAAAATCCGACAACAGGAAAATGTACCAGGATATGCGACCGTCCGAAAACCTACGGAAGTTTATAAAATGCTATGAACGGGAAGGTAGGATAGGAGAGCCAGCATACAAAATATTCGTAAACCCAGCAGGCAATTACGAATTAGGTTGGGGACACGATTTTAAGGCAAACGGGGAACGTGTTACTAATGCCATGCTGGCAAAGACATACACTTTTGCTGAGTTGACGAATATTTTTGAAGACGACCTGAAAAATGCGCATAATCGTGGCTTGCGTTATTTCGAGCATATATATATGACGCAGGAAATGTACGACGCGCTCATATCTTATTTATTCACAACGTCGTATCCTAAAAACGTGTGCAAGTTGCTTAAAAACGGGGCTGATTATAAAACCGTGGCCGTTGAGTGGATGAACGGCTGGACACTTGAAACTTCGGGTGGAAATTATTTCCGCAGACTTGCAGAAAAGGATTTGTTCCTTACAGGCAAATACAACGTATATAAGAAAGGCAGTGGCTCTGATTACGTTGTTATAGGCGTTGATGAAGTGAAATACTAACCGTGACTTGCAAAATTTCCTAAACATTGTATATTTGCAATGAATAAAATTTCTATAGGTATGGCGACAACAGAAAGACAACGATTAGTTACTGAAGCTACAAATCTAATGCTTAAGAGAGCTGGCGTAAAAAAAGAGGACATTTACAAGGTTGCTCTGAAGAACTGGGTAAACAAAAACCTTGATTTGCTTACAGATGCCGAAGTAAGAAAGTACAAAGGTGTTATATTATAGTCGATATAGACAATTATAGAAGTCTTAATCAATGATTTCCCCCTCAAAAATTTGCATTTTCCAAAATTTTGCCGTATTATTGCAGTGTTCAAAAAATCAAGCGGCAAAAATCCGCTGACTTTTACGTCGGCTTTTTTTATGCCATATATCTCGGATAATTGAAAAAATAATTATCGACACGGCGAGTGAGGTACCAGTAATGGCCTCAAGGAATGCTTGATTTCCTGAACAACTCGTACCGTGTTTTTTGTTTAACGTTCTAAAAATCAAGCAAATGAACGAAAAGACACCAAAGGGGAACCAGCTCGTAATCGAATTGGACTCCGAAAACGCATTCACACAATTTTTCTGCGGCGACGGCCATGTAACAGAACCTATGCTGCAGGTGGTAATCAACTCAATCCGCGACGCAATCGTTGATCTAATGGTAATCCGCGAGTCGGTGGAAACCAACATGCAGCCGCGCCAAGACCGCGCCGCACGCCGTTTGGCTGGCGGGCTGTCGCTCCTCGAAATCACACAGCGCAACATTAAACAACTAATGGAAGGGAGGTAGTCATGAGACTTTTGTGCAACATAATGTGGGCGTTCGCGAATCCACGCAGTCAGCAAATTTTCCGCGCAATCGATTACGTGTGCCGCCAGGCGTTACGCATCGCGGCAATCATTTTAGTGTATAACCTTGTAAAGTAAGCAGTTATGAAAAAGATAGTGAAGAAAGTTCTTAAATACGCAATCATAGTGTACAACATTCCAAGTGTGGCGCTCATTATGCTCTACACTTGGATTTGCGACCCGTCGAAGTTGGCCAACGCATAAATCTTAAAACGCAGGCACGTTGTTCCTAATCGTGTTAATCAGATTCGGGTCGGCGTGCTTTGCGTAGATTGATGTTATCGACAAATCGCTGTGGTCGGCGTGCTGCATCACTGTCAAGTCTGGAATGCCAGATTTCAGCATTTCTGTAATGCCAGTGTCGCGAAGCGAGTATAGTTGCATTTCCTTGGGCAAATCAAGAGCTTTACGCATTTGAATCCAATGTTTTTGAAAATGCGTGTGTGATGCCATTGTGTCGGATGGACGATATGTGTTGCCGATTAGATACTGGTTCATTGGTGCGTTCAGATAGTTGTTTTCCACCAAAAACCGCTCAATTTCTTCGGTTATCGTTGCATAACGTGTGTGGTGGTTCTTGGCATTGTCTCCACGAATTGCAATGCAATGATTCTTCAGTGAAACGTCCGCTATTTTTATTCGTCTTATTTCCGCTGGTCGAATGAGTGAATAGTAAACCAGCCAAGAAACAAGCATCAAACCTTTATTGTGTTCCGTGAGCCAGTCCCGCATTTCCTTTCTTGTTTCCGCAGGTATCAGGATTCGCTTCTTTTCTTCTTTGCGTTTTGGTTTTATCTGGTTGAACGGATTTTCCTTTGCGTAGCATTTTTCCACGCACCAGTTGAAAAACACACGTGCCATTTTAATATGGTTGTTGTATGTTCGATTCGACACGTTCCGTTCGGTATATACGTAGTCCATATATTTTACCGCGAGTGACTTATTTACCATGGATGCCGTTTGATTTTGATTGAGCCTGTTGAAATATCCGATGAACATAGTTACAAACGACGAATAACTACGCATGGTATCTGGACGCAATTCCTTTTTCTTTTCGGTGATGAATTTCTCGGCCACACTCGTCAATTTTTCGTACAGGCGAGAGTCTTCGCCCTCAAAAAAAGGATTGTAGCCAGTTCGTAGCTTCGCGTTTATCCCTTCTATTATGCCGTCGATGTGTATTAATGCATCGCGTTTCCTTTTATACGCTTTGAAAATTTTATCGACGCGAAGCCGCTGCCGTGTCATCTTCAATGTGACAGGGTTGATTACATAATATTCTATTCGGTAGCCGTCCTTACTTTTATGGAGAACAGCAGGAATAAAATTGAAGTCAATCTGAAGTTTAGAATCTTTTTGAACAGTCATTTTTTTTTACGTCACCCAAATTCGGCGGCGTAAAAAATTTGTCCCATTTCCGTCCCATTTTTTAACGACAAAACCACGCCGAATG
>DFGI01000055.1 GCA_002371705.1 Bacteroidales bacterium UBA3754 | reverse complement strand
TGAGACCATCAGCACAAGGTTATGGCTCCAAATACGACCCGAATGGCACTATGAGCGAGTTCCAGGGAGAAAGCCACCATTTTATTTATGCTTTTTTATTAGCAGTTTATTTTTGTTTATGTGTTTGGGCTGAAAAAAAATTGAAATTTTTAGTTCGGTCGGATTTGTAATCCGACCGCAACGAATATCAACATTTTCAATGCGGGAAAACAACAAGCAGCAAAAAAACACAATTCCAAAATGTGGGGCGTTGTTTATGTGGCGGATTACAAATCCTTATGTTCGCAGCTGCTGGATTGCAAATCCAGCAGAACAAAGCAAATCCTGCAGAACAAGGTTACTTTCTGTTGCTGAAGACAGAAAGTAACAGAAAAAGAATTTGCTTTTTCCGTAAATGTTTGTACATTAGCACTGAAAAAATCCAATTATGGAAGATAAAATCATACTATCGGGCTTGACGCTGGCTCAAATACAGAGCAAAGCACAGTATATACTTGAAACAGAAGTGAAGCCACGTTCCGAGTTGTTTCGGATTCGCAAGCGAGAAGGTCGTTTAAGCAAAGAAGTAATGGATCTTATAAAACAACAAAATGCCTGAACTAACCAAACATGGAATACACTATTTCTATTCAAAAAGACGCAAAGAGTGGTTGGTATTGCGGACAATGTGTGCAATTACCTGCTGCAATTTCCCAGGGTGAGACATTGAACGAACTTATGGAAAACATGAAAGATTCAATTTCTCTTGTACTTGAACATAACAAGGAACAATAATCTACTACCCTTTAGAATACCTGTTATAGGTAATAATTAATCTCTGTTCGGTCGGATTACAAATCCTTATGTTCGCAGCTGCTGGATTACAAATCCAGCAGAACAAAGCAAACCCAGCAGAACAAGGTTACTTTCTGTTGCTAAAGACAGAAAGTAACAGAAAAAGAATTTGCTTTTTCCGTAAATGTTTGTACATTAAACGAGAATCTTTGTTAGCACGATTCTCCGACTGAGCCGAGAGGCGTGAAAAAAATCAACGGAGAGAACGTTAAAAAGGCGTTGGTGCCTTGGTACGCTATGGGTGGTATAACAAACAGTGTGGCACTTCTACGCCTTTAGTGAACGACGTTGATTTTTAGCCGAGCGGGGCCGTCGGCGGCCTTTCTTTGGGTTCCGTTTCTTTCGCCGCCGAAAGAAATGGAACAAATTCGTAATTCTTTGTTGCACCAAACGATAACATTTGTCAGCACGATTCTCCGACTGAGCCGAAAGGCGTTTAAAAATTCATCTTCTTTTTATTCCTCGTCCAACAAGTCGGGACGAAGCAAGCGGGTGCGTTCGAGCGACTGTTCCAATTGCCATTTCTCAATTTCCTTTGTATTTCCTGAAAGTAGAATTTCAGGCACTTTCCAGCCATTGTACACTTCGGGACGGGTGTAAATCGGCGGAGCAAGCAAATTATCCTGAAACGAATCATCGAGAGCCGAAGCAAGGTCGCCCATCGCGCCAGGCAAAATCCGCACCACGCTGTCGGTCACAATCGCCGCGGCAAGTTCTCCGCCTGTAATCACATAGTCGCCAATGGAAAGTTCCTTTGTCACCAAATGCTCGCGAATACGGTGGTCGATGCCTTTGTAGTGACCGCACAAAATAATAATATTGTTAAGCAACGAAAGTGAATTTGCCGTTTGTTGCGTGAATTGCTCACCATCGGGCGTCATATAAATTATTTCGTCGTAGGTACGTTCAGCCGTCAATTTAGAAATACATTTATGAATAGGCTCAATTTGCAGAACCATTCCCGCACCACCGCCAAACTGATAATCGTCGATATGGTGATGCCGCTGGTCGCTTGAGTAATCGTGCAAATCGTGGACATAAATTTCAGCAATGCCTTTTTCCTTCGCGCGCTTGAGAATCGATGTCTCCAACGGACTTTCAATCACCTGCGGAACGGCTGTAATTATATCAATACGCATTTTTTTCTAAAATTAACTCGTTTTTACTTTTTTCCTCGTGCAAAATTATATAAATTCGCAAGATAATTCGTATTTGGTGTATAATGGTGAATACGAAAATGAAATATAACAAACTTTCTTTACTTTAAAGTATGGTAATAGAAGACGGGCAAATAACAGAAAATCTTAATTCTGAAATTGTTCAGAATCAGGAGAATCTATCGTCGCAGGAATCGCAACCTGCTGAAACTGTTGATTATTCAACGTTATCGTTGTCGGAATTGATTTCGGCTATGGAGAAATTCTGCACCAAGGAATTGGTGGAGACAAACCGAAAAGCAATAGAAGATATTCGTACACAGTTCTATAAACGGCAAAAAAGCGAAACCGCCGAGGCACGCAAACGCTACATCGAGGAAAACGGTTCGCCGGAAGGATTTGTTTTCGATTCTAAAGAAAATGAATTCAAGGAAGTGTATGGAAGAATCAAGGAATTGCGTGCCCGTTTGTTGGAACAAAAGCAAAAAGAACAAGAAAAAAATCTCAAAACAAAGGAAAGCATCATCGACCGTTTGGGCAAACTGACCGAAGCTCCCGAGTCAATGAACAAAACCTATGCGGAATACCGTGCTTTGCAGGAAGAATGGAAAAATTCCGGCGATGTTGACCCGTCAAAGGAAAAATCCATTTGGGAGAACTACCATCTGCAAGTGGCGAAATTTTACGATTATGTGAAACTGAACCGTGAATTCCGCGATTTGGACCAAAAAAAGAATTACGAAGCCAAAGAACAACTATGCGAAAAGGCAGAAGCGTTAGCTAATGCGAAACAAATTGTGAAAGCATACGCCGACCTGCAAGTTCTGCACGAAGAATGGCGGAAAATCGGACCTGTGAAGGAAGAATTCAAGGAAAAACTATGGGAACGGTTTCAGGCCGCAACTAAAGTAATCAACAAGGCGCATCAAGATTATTTTGCTTCAATAAAACAGCAGGAAGAAGAAAATCTTCGTAAGAAAACGGCTCTCTGCGAAAAAATGGACGAAATTATTCTTGACTTGGATCTGACACAAAAACAATGGACGGCGAAAACCGCACAAGTTCAGGAAATTCAAAAGGAATGGCGCACTATCGGTTATGCTCCGCAAAAACAGAACACTCTTATCTATGAGCGATTCTCAAAGGCTTGCGATGTATTCTTTTCAGCCCGGAAATCATTTTTCGGCGAAGTCCACGAAGTGGAAAATGAAAACAAAAAGAAAAAAGTCGCTTTGTGCGAAAAAGCCGAGGAAATGCTCTCGCGCACCGATTGGCAGGAAGCCACCAGCGCATACATAAAATTGCAGAAAGAATGGAAAACCATTGGTTCCACAAATTTCAAAGATTCGCAGAAACTATGGAACCGTTTCACCAAGGCATGCAATTCGTTCTTCGAAGCGAAAAAAGAATTTGAAAACAAACAAAACAATCTGTTGGTCGAAAATATTGCGGTAAAAGAAGGACTTATCAAAAAAATTACCGAAATTTCGGACGAAGCAAAAGACGAAGCAATGAAAGCTTTGTCGGCAATCCAGACGGAATGGGCTAACATTTTGGTTCCTGCATCGGCAAAAGCCGAGCTGCAGAATAAATACAACGAAGCCGTTTCCGCTTTGCTGAAGAAATTGAACATTGAAAAAAGTCAGGCCGACGATTGGGATTTCAGAGCTAAAATATCGGCAATGCTCCTTGAAAAATCCGGCGAAGACAAGGTGATAAAAGAAGCTCGTCGAATTAAGAATAAATTGAACACGGTTCAAAGCGAAATCCACTCGTTGGAAAACAATGTGGGATTTTTCAGCAAATCGTCGGATGCGTCGAAATTGATTGCAAACGTTGAGAAAAATATTGAAAAAGGTAAAAAAGAAATAGCGCAGTTGGAACATAAACTACAGGTTATTAACTCAATTTTACACGAAAACAAATGAAACTACGAAACATACCATATTGTCTGATTTTGCTAATAGCACTGGTTAGTTGCTCCAATTCGGGCAACCAATCGTCGTTCAGCATTGACGATGAATATAAGGATGTTGTTTTGGGCGAGGATTTGGTGAGTGCGGGAATGCCAGAACGACTTGATTATCTGATAAATAACTTAGTAATTTCCGATGAAATGATTGGAATGCTGGCGGAATCCGATAAATCGTTGTTCGATGCCAATATGCTGAATCCAGCTGAACATGTGAAATACTACAACACCAGCAAGAATCGGGCGGTGAATATGGGTGTGTATGGCGCGGAACTGAATTATTTGATTCATTTTGATCAAACAGAATATTCCATGAAATACATGCTCGCATCGAAACAACTCGCCGACCAAATTGGCGTGGCTATGGCGTTCGACAAGCAAGCTGTGGAGGAATATCAAACAAATGTGGAAAACAAAGATTCGCTCATCAACATAATTTTTGTGGTATATGACAACGCAAAACGTATGCTGAAAAACGAGGAACAGTTTATGCTGTCGTCGTTGGTGATTGTTGGTAGCTGGATTGAAAATATGTATGTGGCAACGGAAATGTTCGGCCGCATAAAATCAACGCAACTCAAATCTAAATTGATTACGAAAGTTCTTGAGCAAAAGGATTATCTGAAAAAAATCCTTGAAGCCGTGGAATCACTTGACGAAGGCGACAATGTGTTTGTGACCGACATAATTAAAGATTTGAAGGATATTGATTCGACTTACGACAGCTTTGGCGACAGAGTTCTTTCGGAAGAAGATATACAACTGCTTAACGAGGAACTCACAAAAGTGAGAACCAGCATTGTCAATGTGAAATAAGCACTGTTTATTCGTAAATGGCGAATTCATCAAAATTCTCGCAAACGGTTCTTTCTGCTCCTTTGGGGCAAACGCACTTGTTTTTTCTTGGGCAGGCTGGATTTATTGTTAAATCCGCTTCGGGAAAATATATTGGCTACGATATGTATTTGTCTGATTGCGTTTATCGCACGGAGCAAAAAGACGGATTGCAACGCTTGTTGCCGCAAATTCTTGACACAGAAAGCATTCCTTTTGATTTCATCGTCGCTTCGCACGCCCATCGCGACCATTTCGACGAAGATTCGTTGCCCGAACTGATGCAAAACACCAAAGCACAATTGTTCGCTTCGCTCTCGTGCGAAAACGATGTGGAACGCTTGCGGATAGACAAATCACGATGTACGTTTGTGTCGGTCTGCGACAAGTTGACATTCAACGACATAGAATTCCATTTTGTTCCCTGTGACCATGGCGACGGCGCGCCTGATGCCGTTGGACTGGTGCTTTCGGTTGACAGCAAGAAGATTTATTTTACCGGCGATACGTGTCTGCGGCTCGACATGGCGGATTATTTCCGCGCATTGGGTAAATTCGACGTAATGGCGGCACCAATAAACGGAGCGTGGGGCAACCTTGACGAAACGGAGTGCGCGGCGTGGGCAAACGCACTGCAACCAACATTGACAATTCCCTGCCATTACGGAATGTTTGCTCTGCACGGCGGCAACCCCGACAAATTCGCTCAAATAATGAAAACAAATTATCACGATTTACATTTTTCCATTGTAAAACAAGGAGAATCAATAATACTATAAATAAAAGAAAATGAACGTATTAACCACAAAAAGAGAAGTCGAAGAACGCGATGTGATTTCCGTTTTGGAACTATTCAATATAAAAACAAACGAACGCACGGTTGTCGCCACATTTGACGAATTGATAGAAGCACCGAACTGGTTGAAAGACGGAAAAACGCTGTTATTCAATGGCCACGGAAAATTGTACACCTATAATCTTGAAACACAGGAACGACGCGAAATCAACACGGGATTTTGTACGCAGTGCAACAACGACCACGTGCTTTCGCCCAACCACGACAAGGTTGCGGTGAGCCACCATACGATTGAGGACGGTCAAAGCCGCGTGTATGTTATTCCGTTTGCCACAGGCAAGCCAAAACTGATAACGCCCATTGCACCAAGTTATCTGCACGGCTGGTCACCCGACGGAAAAACATTGGCTTATTGTGCCGAACGCAATGGCGAATACGACATTTACACGATTCCAGCCTGTGGTGGCGAAGAAACACGGCTGACAACGGCGGAAGGCTTGAACGACGGCTGTGAATTCTCGCCGTGTGGAAACTATATTTGGTTCAACAGCGTGCGCACAGGGCTGATGCAGATTTGGCGCATGCGCACCGATGGCCGCGAACAAACACAGATGACGTTCGACGAAAACAGCGACAGTTGGTTCGCCCACGTTTCGCCCGACGGGAAACACGTGGTGTATATTTCGTACAACAAAAACGACATCAATCCCGGCGACCATCCCGCAAATAAAAACGTGGAAATTCGAATGATGTCGCCCGAAGGAGGTGAATATAAAACGCTGGTGAAATTGTTCGGCGGTCAAGGTACAATCAATGTAAACAGTTGGTCGCCAGATAGTTCAACATTTGCATTTGTAAGTTACAAATTAAAATAATGAAACGAATTCTGCTTATTTCCGATACACACAATTATCTGGACGCAACAATTTTGTCGCATGCGGAAAATGCTGATGAAATCTGGCACGCAGGCGATATTGGTTCATTAGAGTTATTGGAAAAACTACAAAACATTAAGCCCGTGCACGCGGTTTGGGGCAATATTGACGGGCAGGATGTACGGATTCGTGTGCCGAAAATTGCACAATTTGAATGCGAAGGACTGAAAATTATGATGACACACATCGGAGGCTACCCTGGGAAATACGAGCCCTCGGCTCGAACACAAATACTTGACTATAAACCAAATATATTTATCAGCGGGCATTCACATATTCTAAAAGTCATGAACGATCCAAAATTAGGATTGCTACACATGAATCCGGGAGCTATAGGAAAAACAGGGTTCCATCAAAAACGAACAATGATTGAATTTGAAATAAACAACGGTATTCCTCAAAATCTTGCCGTTGTGGAATGTAATCGGTGGTAACAATGCAAATACGTGAGTTTCATACTGTTTTCAAAGATTTGCTGCAAGTGTTTTCAAACAAAAAATTGTTGCACTACACCGACCTTGATTGGTGCAATTCCATTAATAACAAATCACTCATCCAATGGGTTGAAGATTTCGACAGAATTTCGTGGGCAGCTTACGAAAATGAAACATTTCTTGGATTTGTGTCGGCACATTTGGTCAGAAAACACAAAACCGCATCAATCACAATTGTTGTGCTGGAACAATTCCAACATCAAGGAATTGCCCAGAAGCTATTACAAAACACAGTAAATCAATTATTTAAAAACGATTTCGCAAGAATTGAGGCTCAAATTTGCACCGAAAACAAATTTTCGCAGCAACTATTTGAAACTGTTGGTTTTACGTGCGAAGGTCGTCTGCGAAAAAACTTTTTGATAGACGGAATTTTATATGATTCATTTATGTACGCAAAATTTGCAGGCACAAATGAAAATAAATCATAGAAATTATGTTACTTTGCAAAAAATAAGGGATATTTTATGATTGACAGAAAACGATGAAGAACACGTATTTTGATTTGATAGAACAAAGTTTCTATTTCCCTCAGGAGGGATTTGACCTTCGTGACGGATATTTGACCTTTCAAGGAGTTTCTCTCAAATATTTAATTGACAAATACGGTACGCCGTTTCGGTTTATTTACCTTCCGAAAATTGGCGAACAGATTCGTAAAGCCCGAAATTTATTTAACAAAGCAATCAAGTACTACAACTACAAAGGTTCGTATGAATATTGCTACTGCACCAAGTGCAACCATTTCTATCACGTTATAAACGAAGCACTTAAGCACAATGTAAATTTGGAGACATCGTCGTCATTCGATATTGATTTGATTATCAAATTGTATCAGGCGAAGAAAGTTGACAAACATTTGACTGTGGTTCACAATGGCTACAAAACCGATGAATATCTGCGGAAAATCGTGTTGCTGCGCGACTTAGGTTTCCACAATACCATAACAATTCTTGACAGTACCGAGGAACTCGACCGTCTGGAAAAAGTAATGGGACGGAAAAAATTGAAAGTCGGCATCCGTATGGCTATCAACGAAGAATCGCAATCGGCGTACTACACCTCGCGTTTGGGCATTCGTCCGAATGAAATTCTTCATTTCTACAAACGGTTGAAAAACAAGAAAAATCTGGAACTGAAAATGCTCCATTTCTTTGTGGATTCAGGCATAAAAGACAGTTTGTACTACTGGGGCGAATTCCAAAAAGCACTGAAAGTTTACATTGAGTTGAAAAAGCAATGCGACAGCCTTGATTGCCTTGACCTTGGCGGCGGTTTGCCAATCAGAAATCATCTGGGATTTGAATACGATTACGACTATATTATTGGCGAAATCATTAAAAATATAAAGGAATCGTGCGCAAAGGAAAAAGTGGATGAACCAAATATTTATACCGAATTTGGCAAATACACAGTTGGCGAAAGCGGCGCAATAATTTTCCAAGTGCTTGAGCAAAAACAACAAAACGACACAGAATGTTGGTACATTATAAATAATAGTTTGATGAATACTATACCCGATGCGTGGAGTATTCACGAGAAATTTATTTTGCTACCAATCAACAAATGGAAAAACGAATACAAGCGGGTGAACATCGGCGGCATCAGTTGCGACCACTCCGACTACTACAATTCCGAGGATTTGAATCAGGAGGTTATGTTGCCATCGTATTCCGAAAAGGAAAAAGAACCTTTGTACATCGGATTTTTCCACACTGGCGCATATCAGGATTCCATCAGCGGTTATGGCGGCATAAAACACTGCTTGATTCCCTCACCGAAATATATTGTAATCGACCGCGACGAAACAGGTAATTTTAAGGATTATGTGTATCGCGAGGAACAAACCGCGGAAGATATGTTCAATATTTTGGGCTACAACGAGGCTGATAGACAAAAATAGTCACGACATTTTTTAGATTTCTGCGCCCGTGTGTGCGGGATTTTTCTGAAAATTTTCTATCTTTGTTGATGTGGTGTTGTCGAAAGATGAAAATTTTTAGCACTACCCTATTTTGTTTTATATAAACGAAACTATATGAACTTGTTACAAAATAAAACTGCGCTGATTACTGGAGCAAATCGTGGCATTGGCAAAGCAATCGCACTGATGTTTGCTTCGGAAGGATGCAATGTCGCTTTTACAGATTTGGAGCGCAACGACGCGATGGAATCATTGGAAAAAGAACTTTCGGCGTTGTCGGTTACCGCAAAAGGCTACGCATCGAACGCGGCAAATTTCAATGACGCACAAAATGTTGTGAACCAAGTTGTTGCTGATTTCGGGAGAATTGATATTTTGGTGAACAACGCTGGTATCACAAAAGATTCCGCATTAAAACGAATGACTGAGGAACAATGGGACGCCGTTATCAATGTGAATCTGAAATCAGTGTTCAGTATGACGAAAGCGGTTCAACCAATAATGTGGAAACAAGGCGAAGGAAGCATTATCAGCCTAAGTTCGATTGTTGGCATTGCGGGCAACGCAAATCAGGCAAATTATTCCGCATCGAAAGCTGGTATCATTGGATTCACCAAATCAGTTGCTAAAGAATTGGGAATCCGTAACATACGTTGTAACGCTGTTGCTCCGGGATTTATAATGACAGATATGACGGCACAATTACCTGAAGCCTTGTTGGAAGAATGGAAAAAACGTATTCCAATGCACCGCGCAGGCC
>DFGI01000022.1 GCA_002371705.1 Bacteroidales bacterium UBA3754 | reverse complement strand
TCGGCGACTATTTCAAGAAAGAAGCAATTTCATGGGCGTGGGAATATTTGACCGAAGTGTTGAAAATCGACAAAAATTGTCTGTATGCCACTGTTTTCGAAGGCGACAAAACCGACGGAACGGAGTTTGACCAAGAAGCGTTCGACATTTGGAAACAATATCTTCCCGAAGAACGAATTTTGAAAGGCAACAAGCACGACAATTTCTGGGAAATGGGCGAAGTTGGTCCTTGTGGCCCTTGCTCCGAAATCCACGTTGATATTCGTTCTGCCGAAGAAAAGGCAAAGAAACCCGGATACGAATTGGTGAACCACGACCATCCACAAGTGATTGAGATTTGGAACCTTGTGTTCATGCAATATAACCGTAAGGCAAACGGCGAATTGGAACTTTTGCCAAAAAAACACATCGACACAGGTATGGGTTTCGAACGTCTTGCAATGGTTACGCAAGGTAAACAGTCAAACTACGACACTGATGTGTTCCAACCGCTGATTGCGGAAATTGGCGCAATTTCAAATACAAAATATGGCGACGACGCGAAACAAGACGTTGCAATGCGCGTGATAGCCGACCACATTCGTACAATTTCGTTTGCAATTGCCGATGGTCAGTTGCCGTCGAACATCAAGGCAGGTTACGTGATTCGTCGTATTCTTCGCCGTGCTGTGCGCTACGGATACACGTTCTTGAACCTTCACGAACCGTTTATGTACCGCTTGCTTCCTTGTTTGATTCAAACTATGGGCAAGGCATATCCAGAACTTGTGGCTCAGGAAAAATTGATTACGAAGGTGATTTTCGAAGAAGAAAAATCATTCTTGAAAACATTGGAAACTGGTATCAATTTATTGAATTCGAAGATTGAAAAAGTGAAACAAGCCGGTCAGAAAACGATTTCGGGTGTCGATGCGTTCACGTTGTACGACACATACGGCTTCCCGCTTGACTTGACGACATTGATTGCCCGCGAGCAAAATCTCGAAGTTGACATTGACGAGTTCCAGAAAGAACTTGAAAAACAGAAAGAACGTGCCCGTCAAGCAACAAACATTTCGACTGGCGACTGGATTGTGCTTTCTAACGAACAAGGAAACGCATTCGTTGGCTACGATACCAAAGAATGTATGGTTTCGATAGTGAAATATCGTCAGGTAACGGCAAAAGGAAAGACGCTGTACCAATTGGTGTTCGACAAGACTCCGTTCTATGGCGAAATGGGTGGTCAGGTCGGCGATAAAGGATATATTGAGGCAAATGGCGTAAAAACTACCATAGTTGACACCGTTCGCGAAAACGGTCTGATTGTTCATTTGTGCGAAAAACTTCCCGAAACGCTTGATACGGAGTTCAATGCTGTGGTAAATACCAAATCACGCGAATTGACGGAATGTAACCACTCGGCAACGCACTTGTTGCAATATGCTCTCCAACAGGTACTTGGCTCACACGTTGAACAAAAAGGTTCGTTGGTTACGCCAGAACATTTGCGTTTCGACTTCTCGCATTTCCAAAAAATGACAGATGAAGAAATTCGTAAGACGGAACAGATTGTGAATCAATTGATTCGTTCTGATTACGCATTGCAGGAATATCGCGATATGCCAATCAACGAGGCAAAGGCGATGGGTGCCAAAGCATTGTTTGGCGAAAAATATGGCGACAAGGTTCGTGTGATTAAATTTGGCGATTCAATGGAATTGTGTGGTGGTACGCACATTTCGTCAACGGGAAAAATCGGTTTCTTCAAAATCGTTTCCGAAAGTGCCATTGCAGCTGGAATCCGCCGTATTGAGGCTGTGACATCCGACAATGCTGAAAAATTCATTTTCGAACAAGTTGACACAATCGCAACCATAAAAGAATTACTGAAAAATCCAGTAAATCTCACAAAACAGGTAGAGCAACTTGTTGCCGAAAACGCAAAATTGCAAAAACAACTTGAAGCATTTGAAAAGCAACAGACTCAACAAGTTGCAAAAGAATTGCTGAAAGAAACCGAGACGAAAAACAATATTTCGCTTATTGTAAAAGAAATCTCCGCATCGAATGCCAATGCGTTGAAAGACATCGTGTTTAGTGTTAAAAACAGTCTTTCTTCATTCATTGTTGTTTTGGCTGCAAATGTTGACGGCAAAGCAAATGTATGCGTGGCTGTTTCGCAAGATGTTATCGACGATTACAAGTTGACAGCGCAAGAGTTGATAAAACTGATGGCAAAAGAAATCGCCGGCGGTGGCGGTGGTCAGCCGTTCTTTGCAACGGCGGGTGGAAAGAATCCACAAGGAATTTCTACCGCTTTACAATTGGTAAAAAATAAGATTTCAGAATTATAAACAAAAAACGGTCGGACAATAGTTCGACCGTTTTTTATAATCAACTAGTTTTTCAACAACCAACAAACATCCAGTTGTTTATATTTCGTTTTGTTTACTAACGAAGAGTTGGCTATTTTTGCGAGCAAACAAAAATAAAAAATGGCAAAAACTCAATTCAAAAAAGAAGTAGAAGTCCACGTCAATTACGACGGGAAAACGCCCCCCTATTCCGAGACTTTGGAAGAAACGGTGTTGGGACAGCTTATGCTTCAAGGCGACGCGCTTTCCGAAGTGATGAATCTGCTCACGAAAAAAGAAATTTTCTATATACCAAAAAATCAAATCATTTTTGAGGCAATGACGGAGTTGGCAAAGGAAAACGAGCCAATCACCCTTGTCACCGTTATTGAAAAGTTAAAATCCGTAGAACAATTAGACAGCGTTGGCGGACCTTCGTACCTCATTGACTTGTCGATGCGCGTTTCAACTTCGGCAAATATTGAAAACCACGTTAAATTACTGGTACAAAAATACATACAGCGGGAATTAATCCGAGTTTCCGCCGTCATCAGCGAAAAAGCATTCGATCCATCATGTCAACTTGCGGAACTCACCGACACCGCCGAAAAGGAAATTCTTTCGGTAACCGACCAAAGTTTGCAGAAGAAATCCATCGTCGGACTTGATAGAATTGCGCCAAGCGTATATGACCACTTTATTGAGGCAAGCAAAGCTGGCGGAAAAGAATTTACGGGCGTTCCGTCGGGATTCCACGAGCTCGACCGACTTACCACGGGATGGCAAGCTGGCAGTATGATTGTATTGGCGGCACGTCCGGGTATGGGTAAAACAGCGTTTGTGCTCACTATGCTCCGAAATATCGCTATTGACTACAGTATGCCCGTGGGAATGTTCTCGCTCGAAATGAGTTGTGAACAATTGGCAACCCGTTTGTTCGTGGGCGAAGCGGAAATCCAGCAAAATAAACTGCAAACGGGAAACATTGATTTAACCGACATCGGCAAATTAAGTTCCGCAAAGGAAAAACTCTCGAAAGCGCCTATCTATCTTGACGATACGCCAGGTCTTTCCATTTATGAATTCCGTTCAAAATGCCGCCGTTTAGTTGAAAAACATAAAGTTAGATGCATCGTGGTCGATTATCTTCAGCTGATGACCGCAAGCGGAAGTTTCAGCCGTGAACAGGAAGTAAGTAGCATTTCCCGTCAGATTAAATCGGTTGCCATGGAGCTCAAAATTCCGATTATCGCATTGGCACAGCTGAACCGCGGTATTGAAGGACGACAAAACAACGATAAAAAACCTCGTTTGTCCGACCTTCGTGAATCGGGCGCAATAGAACAAGATGCCGATATAGTAATGTTCATACACCGTGAAGCAAAAGCGAACAATACGATTATAAACGCACAAGGTGAGGATATTAGCAAGGACGCACAAATTATTGTTGCCAAAAACCGTCATGGTGCCGGCGGCGAAATAAATCTCCAATTTATTGGAGAACACATGAAGTTTCTGGACCCAATCAATACGGAAATCACACCGAACGCATTCCAGTTCGTGCAACCAGAAGAACAAATCATGGAATTTGGGTCGCGAATGAATGACAGGAACAACGACCCATTGGGACAACCATTACAAGAAGGAGAAGCTCCATTTTAGATGAAAAGACATATATTGTTGATAGTAAGCATTTTGTGTTGCCAACTTTGTTCGGCATTCGGATTTCTTATTCCTATGGACGAGACACAAAAAAATCATCTAAAAGCCTATGGCATAGCATATTGGGTACTTCAAAACAATATTACCATTGACTGGCTACTCAACTATCGTGGCGGCAGTTTTCTTATGGAATACAGTCCCGACATTAAGAAAGAATGCGACATCCGTGGCGTTTCGTACGAAATCATTGCCGATGTGAAAATTTCATCAATTTTAGCGGAAGTTTCGTCCGACGATGTGAATATGGATGCCGTGAAACTTGAAAAAGCCCCCAAAATGGCGGTTTATTCACCCAAAGACAAATTGCCGTGGGACGATGCGGTGACGCTGGCTCTCACCTACGCCGAAATCCCCTACACTGTTATTTACGACGAGGAAATCATCAACGGAGACCTCGCCAAATACGACTGGCTTCACATGCACCACGAGGATTTCACCGGGCAATACGGGAAATTTTACGCCAGCTATAAATATGCGGATTGGTATATTTCACAACAAAATAATGCCGAAGAAGCTGCCCGCTCGTTTGGTTTTTCAAAAGTTTCGGATTTGAAATTATTTGTGGCAAAAACTATCAAAGCATACGTTGAAAACGGAGGCTTTTTATTCGCAATGTGCTCAGGCACAGATTCTTTCGATATTGCATTATCTGCCGAAAATGTTGACATCTGTGAATCAATGTACGACCACGACCCCGCCGACCCGCAAGCGCAATCAAAATTGGACTACAATAAATGTTTGGCATTTCAAAATTTCAAACTCAAAACAAATCCATTGGAATATGAATATTCCGACATTGATGTGACCGAAACACGCCGCGTAAACGAAAATGCTGATTTTTTCACATTGTTTGAATTTTCCGCCAAATGGGACCCCGTTCCAACAATGCTTTGTCAAAACCATACCAATATTATTAAAGGTTTTATGGGACAAACCACCGCCTTCAACGAAGACCTGATAAAACCAACAACAATTATAATGGGCGAACTTAAGTCGGCAAAAGAAGCAAAATACATCCACGGAACATTCGGCAAAGGCACATGGACATTCTACGGCGGCCACGACCCCGAAGACTACCGCCACTTTGTGGGCGACCAACCAACCAATCTCGACAATCACAAAAACTCGCCTGGCTACCGCCTCATACTTAATAATGTATTGTTTCCCGCCGCCAAAAAGAAAAAACAAAAAACCTAATGGAATTTCTCTTTGAAATTCCGACAAAAACCCTATCTTTGTAATGTTATGGAAAACTACATAGTTTCGGCACGGAAATATAGACCTGCAACGTTTGCGACGGTTATCGGACAAGAATCGATAACGCGCACGTTGAAGAATTCCATTTCTTCGGGTCATTTAGGACAAGCATACTTGTTCTGCGGACCTCGTGGAGTTGGAAAAACCACGTGTGCCAGAATCTTTGCAAAAACCATTAACTGTCAGAATCTTACAGCAAATATCGAAGCCTGCGGTGAATGTGATTCCTGCAAATCATTCGATGCTTCGGCATCGTTCAACGTGGTTGAGCTCGATGCGGCATCAAACAACTCGGTGGAAGACATCCGCCAACTGATTGACCAAGTGCGCATACCACCGCAAGTTGGAAAATACACGGTATATATCATCGACGAGGTTCACATGCTTTCCCAAGCGGCGTTCAACGCATTTCTTAAAACGTTGGAAGAACCGCCACGACATGCGATTTTCATTTTGGCAACAACGGAAAAACATAAAATTTTACCGACAATTCTTTCTCGTTGCCAAATTTTCGATTTCAATAGAATTAAAATTGACGATATTGTCAACCATCTTGCCGATATTGCCAAACAAGAATCTGTGACAATCGAGCCTGATGCGCTCAATGTGATTGCACAAAAAGCAAGCGGCGGACTTCGCGACGCATTGTCTATTTTCGACCAAATCGTCAGCTTTTCGGGAAACAATGTTACGTACCAAAGCGCTATTGAGAACCTCAATGTGCTAGACTATGAATATTTCTTCAAAATGACCGACTTTTTCCTTCAATCGGATTATGCGTCGGCATTAATCACATTCGACGAAATCCTAAACAAAGGTTTTGACGACAGAAATTTCATTCTTGGACTGTGTTCACACTTCCGCGACCTATTAGTCAGCAAAGAACCGAAGACATTGCCGTTGCTGGAAGTCAGCGAATCAACAAAGGCACGCTACGCCGAACAAGCGCAGAAGTGTCCGACCGATTTCTTATTCACCGCCCTCGACCTCGCACAAAAATTCGAGGAAAAATACAAGGAAAGTAATAACAAGCGACTACACGTAGAATTGGCATTGTTGCATTTGTGCAACATAGTAAAAAAAAAACTGATGTAGCGTCCGCTCCCCAGAAACAGGCTCAACAACCTGTTCGTCCTGTAGCACAAGCTCCTACGCCATCTCCTGCTCCTTCTACGCCAAAAGCAGTTCCCGTACAGCAAAACCAACAAACTCAAGTAAAAACACAACCTGCACCAAGCCAAAATTTTATGGCTGATATTATGGCAGGGAAAGTTGTGCCACAACAACCCACGCCAAAACCACCACAACAAACAACCCAACAACCTGTGGTTCAACGACAAACAGAAGTAGAGCAAACGCCAATAGTGGAAGAAAAGAAATCCTACATATCCAACAAAGACAAATTCGAAGCTCTTTCAAAGGAAAACCCGCTACTCGACACGCTGAAGAAAAAATTCGATCTAAATTTCAATTAATATGATTTGTTTTCCCAATGCGAAAATCAATATCGGACTGAGAATCACTGAAAAACGCCCCGATGGATACCACAACATAGAAACGATTTTCTATCCCGTCCACGGCTTGTGCGATTGCTTGGAATTTATGGAATCAAACGAATTGAAATTTGAAAATGTCGGTATTCAAATCGACACCCCACCTGAAAAAAATCTTTGCGTGAAAGCGTGGAACATTTTCCATTCACACTACGATATTCCACCAATTCATATTCTGCTATACAAACATATTCCCTTTGGCGGTGGACTTGGTGGCGGTTCCGCCGATGCATCGTTTTTGCTTTCGGCTATAAACGAACATTTTTCGGTTGGAGCAAGCAACGAACAATTGGAACAAATGGCTTTGGAAATAGGTAGCGATTGTCCTTTTTTCATTCAAAATAAACCCGTTTTCGCCGAAGGACGCGGTGAAATCTTTTCTCCTATAACTATCTCATTACGAGGATATTGGATTTTACTCGCAAAGCCAGACATTGCCGTTGGAACAGCCGAGGCCTACCGTGGAACGAAACCGCTCAAACGCTCACAGAAATTATGCGACGAAATACCACAAAATATAACTAATTGGAAAGAAATCGTAACAAACGACTTTGAACCATCAATATTCATAAATCACCCAGCCATTGCAAATCTCAAAACTCAAATTTACGAAATGGGCGCAATTTACGTATCAATGAGCGGTAGCGGTGCCACTGTTTATGGTATTTTCGACCACGAAATTTCTATTCCCGACGAACTTCCGTTAGTTTGGTTCGGACAATTACAATAATTTCTGCAATTCAAACATTTCGTCACGCAAACGGGCGGCAGTCACAAAATCCATTTCTTTAGCTGCGGCTTCCATTTCCTTTTTAGTTTTCGCAATCAGCGCACGTATGCTGTCCTTGCTCATATAGCGTACAACTGGGTCGGCGGCAATGGTAGCTTTTGATTCAGAATCTTCTTTATGCGCAAGCGAGCTGTCAATTGCCTTCACTATTTGCGTTGGTGTAATGTTGTGTTCCGTATTGTACCGAATCTGTTTTTCCCGACGACGATTGGTTTCGTCAATCGTTTTCTGCATACTTTCCGTGATTTTGTCGGCGTACATAATCACATGTCCGTTCACATTTCGCGCGGCACGGCCTGCTGTCTGCGTCAACGAACGTTCGTTCCGCAAAAAGCCTTCCTTGTCTGCATCAAGAATCGCCACAAGCGAGACTTCAGGCAAATCCAAACCTTCACGAAGAAGATTTACGCCAACCAGCACATCAAAACTGCCAGCACGCAGATTTTCAAGTATTTCCACACGTTCAAGCGTATCAACATCACTATGGATATATGCACTTCTGATGCCCAAACGCGTCAAATATTTTTGCAACTCCTCCGCCATCCGTTTTGTAAGCGTTGTAACCAACACGCGTTCGTTCCGCTCCGTTCGAAGGTTGATTTCCTCAATCAAATCATCAATTTGGTTTTCTGTCGGACGGACTTCAATTTCTGGATCGAGCAAACCAGTTGGACGAATCACCTGATCGACAACAACGCCTTCGGAGCGTTGCAATTCAAAATCCGCAGGGGTGGCACTCACATAAATCACTTGATTGCAAAGTGATTCAAATTCCTCAAAATTCAGAGGTCTGTTGTCCAACGCAGCAGGCAATCGGAATCCGTTATCCACAAGATTTATTTTGCGTGAATGGTCGCCGCCATACATGCCATGTATCTGAGGCACAGTGACATGGCTCTCGTCTATCACCAACAAGAAATCCTTCGGTAAATAATCAAACAAACAATACGGACGCACACCAGCGGCACGGCCGTCAAAATAACGTGAATAGTTTTCAATTCCCGAACAATAGCCAATTTCCTTTATCATCTCCAAATCATATTCCACACGTTCTTTCAAACGCTGGGCTTCGAGATGCTTGTCAATACTTTCAAGGTAATCAAACTGTTTCACCAAATCATCCTGGATTTCACGGATAGCCTTTTCAAATCCCCCCTTGCTCGAAATAAACAAATTCGCGGGATAAATCACCGTTTCCTGCAATTCATCAATCGTCCGTCCCGTTTCCGGGTCAATCGCCGCAAGTCGGTCTATTTCATCATCCCACATTTCAATCCGAATAGCGTAATCGTGCGATGCTTCAAACACGTCTATCGTGTCGCCTTTCACACGGAACGTACCCCGTTTGAAATCCAATTCGTTTCGGGAATACAAATCATCAACCAAGTCACGGAGCAGGACATCCTGCGCAATTCGCTGACCAACAGACAAATGCAACGCCCGTTCCTCAAAATTATTCGGATTACCCATACCATAAATGCACGACACAGAAGAAACAATTATAATGTCCTTTCGCCCCGAAAGCAGCGTACTTGTGGTACTAAGCCGCATTTTTTCCAACTCGTCGTTGATGGACAAATCCTTTTCTATATATGTGTTTGTCTGCGGAATATATGCTTCTGGCTGATAATAATCATAATACGACACAAAATATTCCACCGCATTATTAGGGAAAAACTGCTTGAATTCGTTGTACAACTGCGCCGCAAGAGTTTTGTTATGACTCAGTATCAACGTAGGCTTCTGCACCCGTTCTATCACATTTGCAATAGTGAAAGTCTTACCAGAACCTGTCACACCCAGCAAAACCTGATGTTTGGTTCCGTCAAGGACACCGTCCGACAACTGACGGATAGCCTCAGGCTGGTCGCCAGTCGGTTTATATTTTGATGATAATGTGAATTGTTCCGCCACGAGTAATTATTTTCCGTGCAAAAATAACACATCGCGTTCACGCATACCAATAATACTGTATTTTTTTCAAAAATGTATGATTGATTCCACCATTTTCATTCCGCCGCCGCATTTCGGGCAGCCCATATCGGGGGTCCATACTTTTACAGGCGTTCCGCACGTTTCGCACGAAAGATTCAAACGAGTCACATCTATTTGGTAATTTTCGCCAGCGGTAACTTTCACAATCTTATCGCATTTTCCACAATAGCACTGCGCATCAATGCCCGACGGCAGAACGACATAGGGTGTGGAGGTAGCTACCACCGCATAGCCACATTGTTTGCATTTAAATTCCCGAAGTACAGCCATACTATTCAATATATTTCCCAAATATACAAAATTACTGACAAAAAAAAATCCCCTCTTGCGAAGGGATTTTCTTTGATTCATTTCTCTTATCTTGTGTGGACAGTGTTTCGTGGACCGTAATGTTTCGTTTCCGATTTGCTGTCGTTTTTAGGAGCTGGTCTGCTATCTTTCTTTGGAGCAGGAGCCGCCTTGTGATTGTCAGACTTCGGAGCAGGAGCTGCTTTATGAGGAGCGGGCTTCGGAGCTGGTTTTGCATGATGCGGAGCAGGTTTCGGCGCTGGCGCAACATGATGATGGTGCGGTGCAGGCTTTGGCGCTGGCGCAACATGATGATGATGCGGTGCAGGCTTTGGCGTTGAATGATACACAACTGGTCTTGGAGCTGGAACATACAAACGATGTGGATACGGCGTCAAGTCAATCACCACGGTTGCAGGACCATCCTTTTTCGTTGAGATATACATCTTGTTGTCGCCTGTGAATGTAGCATACACTGTTGCATGTTTTGGAATGTCTATTGAATAGTCGTACAACAATTCATAAGAACTTCCTTCAGTGTAGATTTCCATTCCGTAACGACCGCTTGGCAAATAGCCAATATTTACTTTATTGTTGTAGGAATAATATTTTTCCCCGTTGATAAAAACTGAAAATGGTACATCAATTTTACCTTTTACAACTAATTCCGACGCAAAGATGTGAGCTGAGCTACATACGATTGCTAATATTACCATTAAACGTTTCATGACTTTGTCCTCCATTACTTTTAATTGTTTACTATCGTTTTGAATCTGATTAAGCAAACGGTGTGCCAAAATAAATAATTGATATATAAATTACTATATACCAATCAATTACATAAAACAAATCTATTCCATTTCTTTCGGCGGCGTCTTTACAAGATTAAGTGTATAATTCTCCGTTCCTACTAAAAAAATTTCTATCTTTACGCAATGATTGATAAATTCACAATGCATAATGCACAATTCACAATGAATTAAAATGAAACAATAAAAAACAAAATAATATGAACAAAAAACTAATTGCAACAATGGCACTTGTGGCGGCGGCGGTTGGGTCGTTTGCGCAGAGTACGGTTTCGTCGGCGGGCTACGAAGCCACGGGCGATGGAACGGTGAGTGCCACCATTGGGCAAGTTGCCTACCTTACGGCTACGGGCGACGGCGGAAGCATTGCGCAGGGCGTTCAGCAGGCGTTTGAAATCACAACGGAAACGGGCATTGAAATCACCGAAATCCAACTTTCGGCATACCCGAACCCAACGAGCGACGTGCTAAACCTGAAAATTGACGGCGATTTTGGCACAGTGACCTACGCTTTGTACAACAATTCTTCGGCATTGGTGACGAAAGGCACGGCAAACGGTTCGGAAACCCAAATACAAATGGGTGCGTACAAACCAGGCGTGTATTTTCTTGAAGTGAAAATGGAGGGGAAGGCGAAGAAGTTCAAGATAGTTAGGAATTAGTGTTAATGCGTAATGCTCAATGCGTAATGCTCAATGCGTAATGCGTAATGCTTAATGCTTAATTCACAATGCACAATTCACAATGCACAACTAAGTAGGGACGTGGCGTGCCGCGTCCATGTAATAAATTGAAAATTAAATAATTACAAACAAATTAAAAATATTAGATTATGAGAAAAATAGTATTTACAATTTCATTGGCGATTGCGGCGTTATTGTCGTTCGCCTAGATTCCGCAGACATTCAGTTACCAAGGCGTGGTGCGGGACGCGGAAAGTAAGATTGTGGCTGAAAAAGCGATAACGGTTAACGTGCAGATTTTGCAGGGAACCGACGAAGGAACGGAGGTTTACGCTGAAACTCACGAAGTTACCACAAACGCAAATGGTTTGATGACCTTTGAATTGGGAAGCAAGAATGCTGAGGATTTTGCAAAAATTGACTGGAGCAATGCCCCGTATTTTGTGAAAACCGTTGCTGAATTCGATGGTAAGTATATTTCAGGCGTAACACCGTTGTTGGCAGTGCCATACGCATTGTATGCTGCGAAAACAGATTTGAGTGGCTATTACAGCAAAGAAGAGGTTGACGCATTGCTTGCTGCATTGGAAAGCAAGATAGAAAATGGTAATGAAAATTCTAACGACAACGGTGCTATAAAAGCAGCATTTTCAGTTTCTGCTGATAAAAAAGTTTATTTTTCGAAAGGTAATTTGCAATACCAAGCCAGCACTGGCACGTGGCGTTTTGCAGAAAACCAGTATGATATGATTGGTGAAGATAATGCCAATATTTCTTCTACTTATAGTGGTTGGATTGATTTATTTGGATGGGAAACGAGTGGCTACAATGATAAAAATCCATATATGACAAGTTCGGATTATAGCGTTTACGGCGACGGCACAAACGACATTGCAGGAACGAACTATGACTGGGGGGTGAACAACGCAATCAGCAACGGCGGAAACCAAGCAGGTATGTGGCGTACGCTTACATACAGTGAATGGACTTATTTGATAGATTCACGCGCCGATGCTTCGAATAAATACGGCATTGCCTCTGTTAATAATGTAAATGGTTTAGTTTTGTTACCTGACAATTGGACTATTCCTACGGAGGTAACGTTCATAAGTGGGACAAGTGGTAATTATACACAAAATACTTATTCTGTAAGCGATTGGTCAAAGATGGAAGCTAACGGTGCTGTGTTTCTTCCTGCTGCGGGCAACCGTAACGGTACGTCTGTTAACGGCGTTGGAGCCTATGGTGGCTATTGGTCAAGGTCGGGATACAGCGGCGCGGCAAATAGTCTATATTTTAACAATAATAAAGTGTACACGGCCTACGGTATCATGCGCAGTTCTGGACAGTCTGTCCGTCTTGTCCAAGATGCGGAATAGTTAGGAGTTAGGTATGAGGATATAGGAAAGGGGCGGAAGAGATTTCGCTCCTTTTTTTGTGTGCATTGTGGAACGCAAGTGAAAAAGGTTGTGGTACAATAAGATGAAAAAAGCTTAAGATATTGACAACCGATGTAGAATGTTGTATATTTGCATTGTCCTTTGATACGGAAAGAGTAATCTTAGACGTCATCGGGCAAAGCCGATTAAATTCGTGAAACTTAGCACTAAGGTGACTGTAGTTATGGAGAAAGGAGACTTTCTCCTTTTTTATTTGTTTTGTATCCAAATTCGTCGGAAAAATTTTGGATAATCATTTTTCTGAACATCTACTGCGGTTGTCTTTATTAAACGGCTACCTTTAAATATAATCACATTTTTTAATTCACAATTTCGCTCAAATGCAGATTTTATTGTACGTGCTATGTAATCAACATCGTGTGTTCCAATAATATTTACTGCAATATGCTCTGATTGTTTGGCTCCTTTGTGCAAACGGTGATCAAGGGAATTTTTGCCGTTTAGTGTTTTGGCTTCAACGTAAAATAAAAAACTCTTTTTTCGAACAATAAAATCAGCACTTGTGGAATGCATAGGATTTGGCAATAAGAAGACATCATATCCGTTTGCCACAAATTTCTGTGCTATTTGCAGATTATTAGGAATTTCGCCAGTTTTTAGTATTTCGTCATATTGGTTTTTGTACAAGGTAAAAATTTTGTTTTCCGTCGTAGAAAAACGTTGCATTTCGGCAAAGTCAGGTTGGGCAACTATCCATTTCAATACATCCACCTTTTCGCGGTTGGTGGTAAACGAGTAATAGTCTTTCAAGGCATTGGCAATCGTAGTTCCTTGATATACAATAGGTTTTCCATACTCGGCAGCAGGTTCGCACACGAGTAAAATTATATCTTCCGTACGCTCTGGGTACGGCATTGTTGCTTTTTCATCCATAATGTGGCAAAGATAGGGAAAATAATGTACAATTCCCAATGCATAATGCACAATGAAAAATGCGTAATGCTTAATGCGAAATGCGCAATTATCAATTCTCAATTTTAAATCCAACTGGTTTCCGTTCGGCAAATTCTTTTCGTATGGTGTTTTCAGCCTGTAATTCTGCAAGTGTTTGGTTTATCAGTTCCAGTTGTGCGGCGGTGTCATCGTTTATGTCGTTTTGGTCGTGAAGAACTTCTTCTATGTAGCCTGAGATATTTTCTATCTTATGCTCAATTCTTTCGAATCGAAGTTCATTATTAGTTAATGAATATAATTGTTGCCTCATAAACAAAAATGCTCTCATTATATTGATGTTCACCTGAATTGCTGTTGGTGAACTCAATACACTGCTTAACATTGCAATACCAAGTTCTGTAAAGGCGTATGGTTTGTATCGATGTCCACCACGGTGATTTTTTGAGGTGCCAAATTGGCACCTCAAAAAATCAAATTCTTCATCCGATAATTGAAACATAAAATCATCAGGAAATCTTTCAATATTCCTTTTGACTTGTCTATTAAGTTGTTTTGTTTCAACTTGATAGAGTGATGCTAAATCAAAATCAAGCATTACTTTTTGCCCACGAAATTCGTAGATAAGTGCCTAACGGCACAGCATCTTTGCTCGAAATAATTAATTTTGTAGGGCTGTCGTATTACGGCAGCCATTATAAACGTGGGGCTGCCACAATGTAACAGCCCTACATTTTTTCAAACCAATTCGCCGAGCAAAGCGAGGCAAGAAATATGTTAAAATAATGCACGTTGCACATTCATTTTTTTGCTAAAAACTATATTTTTGTAAAAATTATAAAAATGAATTCACTAATATCACAGACATTGCAGAATTATTTCAAAACTCAGCCAATAGAAAAGGCATGGGTATTTGGCTCTTTTTCGCGTGGCGAAGAACGTGCCGAAAGCGATGTGGATATTATTATTTCATTGATTCCGGGAACACGTTTAGGCTTGAAATTTTTCGAGATGAACTTGGAATTGGAGCAGTTGCTGAACCGACCAGTTGACCTCGTTATTGAAGGCGATTTGCTCCCTTTTGCCGAAAAAACAGCCAATCACGATAAAATTTTAGTCTATGCGAGAGCCTAAGAACGATTTAAAAATGAGGCACATACTTGTTCACGACTATTTCAGAATTAACATTGAAGTTCTTTGGGATGTAGTGTCAAAAGACATTCTCGTTCTTAAATCTCAGATTGAAGGTTATATCAAAGGAAATTAATAGATTTCCTCCGAGCAAGTCCGTCAGTGGTCTTTCTTTTTGGTTTCGGTTTCATTTGGAAATGGAACGGATATTTGCAAGATTTAGTGAATGATTTTAAAAATAAAATGCCATTTATCCATACTTTCTAAGTACAATTTGTCTGTTTATAACTATTTATCAACACCCAAATTTCCACTCGTTTTTCCTTGTATATTTGTGCATCAAAAATTTTTGAAATATGATATACTTCTTCGAAGACAAACAGCACAAAATCCTTGCTGTACAGTCTGATTCAGCTTTTGACGAAAAAACGACAGAAAAACTTTCGTGGTTGTTTGGCAATGCAAAATGTATTGATGCACAAGCACTTACTGGCAAGTTCATCGGCCCTCGCCGTGAAATGATTACCCCGTGGAGTACCAATGCGGTTGAAATCACCCAAAATATGGGCATTTCGGGCATCAAACGTATAGAGGAATACGTTCCACAAACCGAAAAAAGCGCATTCGACCCGATGTTGCAACGCAAATACGAAGGTCTGAACCAAGATATTTTCACCATAAACCATGAACCCGACCCTATCATTTTTATTGATGACTTGAACGAATACAATAAAAAAGAAGGTTTGGCTCTCAACGAGAACGAGATAGCGTATCTTGAAGGATTAGCAAAAAAACTTGGAAGAAAACTTACCGACAGCGAAGTGTTCGGATTCTCGCAAGTGAACTCGGAACACTGCCGTCACAAAATCTTCGGCGGCAGTTTCGTCATCGACGGCAAGGAAAAACCATTTTCGTTGTTCAAGATGATTAAACAAACGACGGAACAAAATCCGAATCGTGTTATTTCTGCATACAAAGACAATTGCGCCTTCATCCAAGGTCCTATGATTGAGCAGTTTGCACCGGAAACGCAGAACAAGCCAGACTTTTTCACCATAAAAGATTACGAATCGGTAATTTCATTGAAAGCCGAAACGCACAACTTCCCTACGACCGTGGAACCATTCAACGGAGCTGCTACGGGAACGGGCGGTGAAATCCGCGACAGAATCGCTGGCGGAAAGGCGGCTTATCCAATTGCAGGAACAGCAGTGTATATGACTTCATATACCCGTTTGAACAATCCCGAACGTATTTGGGAAAATGCGACAAAACCTCGTCCGTGGCTTTACCAAACGCCTAAAGACATTCTTATCAAGGCATCGAACGGAGCAAGTGATTTCGGTAACAAATTCGGTCAGCCACTCATCTGTGGTAGCGTTTTGACGTTCGAACATTTTGAAAACAATAAGAAATACGGCTTCGACAAAGTAATAATGATGGCTGGCGGCGTTGGCTATGCAAAGAAAAACGACAGCTTGAAAGACACGCCAGAAGTCGGTGACAAAGTTGTGCTGCTTGGTGGCGACAACTACCGCATCGGGATGGGCGGTGGCGCTGTTTCGTCGGTTGCCACAGGCGAATACAATAACGCAATTGAGTTGAACGCCATTCAGCGAAGCAACCCTGAAATGCAGAAACGTGCCTACAATGCCATCCGTGCTTTAGGCGAAATGGACGTGAATCCAGTCGTTTCCATCCACGACCACGGAGCTGGCGGTCACTTGAACTGTCTTTCGGAACTGGTTGAAGAAACAGGTGGAACCATACATATAAATAAATTGCCTATCGGCGACCCTACCCTTTCGGCTAAGGAAATCGTCGGGAACGAGTCGCAGGAACGTATGGGATTGGTGATGAAACAAGAAAATGTTGACTTGCTTTCGCAAATTGCAAGCCGCGAACGAGCTCCAATGTACGTAATTGGTGAAGCGACTGGCAATCACCAATTTACGATTGTAAACGACAAGACAGGCGAAAAGCCAATCGACTTGCAAATGGACGATATGATTGGCAATCCGCCAAAAACAATCATGAAAGATTCTACCGTTGAAGAGACTTTCAAGCCATTGAACGTAAATGAAGAAAACATTTACGAATATCTTAACCAAGTGCTTCAACTTGAATCAGTTGCGTGCAAGGATTATTTGACAAACAAAGTTGACCGTTCGGTAACTGGTAAAATCGCCACGCAACAATGTACAGGCGAATTGCAATTGCCATTGAACGATTGCGGTGTTGTTGCAATTGATTACCAAGGTGTGAAAGGTATTGCGACTTCTATCGGTCACGCACCTGCAGTTGGTTTGATTTCGCCAGAAAATGGTTCAATCATATCTATTGCCGAAGCATTGACGAACGTTGTCCTTACTCCGATTGAAGGCGGTTTGAAAGGTATTTCATTGAGTGCGAACTGGATGTGGCCTTGTAAAAATGCTGGCGAAGATGCTCGTTTATATCGTGCCGTGCAAGCAGCAAGTGATTTCGCAAAAGCATTGCAAATCAACATTCCAACAGGAAAAGACTCATTGTCGATGACACAAAAGTACAAAGACGGTGATTCTGTATATTCACCTGGCACCGTGATTATTTCAACGGTAGGAGAAGTTCAAGATATTCGCAAAACGGTTACTCCATTTGTTAAACCTGACGAAGATGCTGTTTTAGTGTATGTCGATTTCGGCAAATCAGGACAAAAACTTGGCGGTTCCGCATTGGCACAAGTTGTAAACGGACTTGGCACCGAAACGCCTACGGTAACTGACCCTGCTTACTTTGCAAAGGCATTCAACGCGGTACAAAAACTTGTAGCCGAAGGTAAAGTTCTTGCTGGACACGACGTTTCTGCCGGTGGTTTAATCACTTGTTTGTTGGAGATGAATTTTGCCAACGCAAAAGGCGGTATGGCAGTTGATTTGTCTTATTTCAACAACGACAACGATGTTGAAGTGTTCTTCAACGAAAACCCTGCCCTTGTTCTACAAGTTGCCCCTGAAACTGTTGAAGAACTACAAGCTGAGGGCATTTCATGCTTCGCATTTGGTAGTTATAGTAGTTATAGTAGAAACAACGAAAATTTTCTTGCAGCTTGGGTAACAGATTCAATCCAAAACGGCATTTACGAATTCGACATCAACGAATGGCGCAAAACTTGGTACAAGACATCGTACTTGCTTGACTGTGAACAAAGTGGCGCGGTTAAAGCAAAAGAACGTTTTGAATCATTTGACAAATCGCCTTTGAAATTCGCATTTCCAAAGAATTTCAGCGGACAAACAACTCCGTATGGCATTGATTTACACCGTAAAACAAAAACAGGTGTTCGTGCCGCCATCATTCGTGAAAAAGGTGTGAACGGTGACCGCGAAATGGCGTGGTGTATGCACGCAGCGGGTTTCGACGTAAAAGACGTACACATGACAGACCTCATCACAGGTCGCGAAGATTTGACCGATGTGAATTTCATCGTATTTGTCGGCGGATTCTCGAACTCCGACGTGCTTGGTTCTGCGAAAGGTTGGGCTGGCGCATTCTTGTATAATGAAAAGGCAAAACAATCGCTCGACAATTTCTTTGCTCGCAAAGACACGATGAGTTTGGGCGTTTGCAACGGCTGTCAGTTAATGATAGAATTGGGCTTGATAAATCCGACCGATGCCGAAAAGCCACACATGGAACACAACGATTCACATAAATTTGAATCAGGTTTCTTGGGCGTAACTATCCAACAAAGTCCGAGCATCATGCTTAAATCATTGGAGAACAGTTCTTTAGGTATTTGGATTGCTCACGGAGAAGGAAAATTCAAATTCCCGTACGACAAATCAAAATACAACATTGCATTGACGTACAATTACAGCACATACCCGGCAAATCCGAACGGTTCCGATTGGGACACAGCAGGTATCACGTCGAACGACGGCCGTCATTTAGCAATGATGCCACACTTGGAACGTGCATTGTATCCTTGGAACTGGGCATATTACCCACAAGACCGCAAAAACGACGTGGTAACGCCATGGATTGAGGCATTCGTGAATGCACGAAAATGGATAGAACAAAATAAATAATCGGTCTGAAAATTGAACGATTATAGATACAAGTTGACTGGCGTATGCTGGTCAACTTTTTTATTATCTACTTTTCTTTTTTGGGGAATGTAATCTGAACAGAATCAACAGAATAGGCATAAAATCGTCCTAATGCATCGCCAACTAAATTCGACTTTGGATTATCGGGAGCGGAAAACATACCCGAACTTGAATTCGACAACGCCAATGTGTTATAAAATTCAAACGCAGCTTTATCTATTGAATTGAGGTACACCCACAACGTATCTTCAGGTTTATATGCGGCAATCATCGTCAGCAACTGAAAATTTTGTCCTTCGAAAAACGAATCATCACCAACATCCCGAACTTGTAGAGTATCGAATTTCATCACATCAAGTTTGTAGTAATTCACAACACCTTTTGTATCAGTTATATACCCAAGTATTTCATACAAAACGCCCACAGAATCGGGCAATGGATATAAATCAGCAAGCACCGAACGTTTCACCGAAACACTATCCCACAAAACAGGTTTTGGCATAAACGACTGGGCTGTAATCACTTCATTGTCCAACGAAACACGCAATTCGTACATCGTTTCCACTGGAAAATCCGATTGTATGGAATAATATCCCGCAGAATCTTCATTCAGCGTAAGAATTGTTTCGTTGTAGGCTATAGTAATCGTCGCACCTGAAATATATGGGACTTTATTGGGATTTAAATAACTTGTTGTTTTTGAAAGAATTACATACGCCCTATCACGAGTTAACACAGCATCAACAACTGTTTTTGCCTCAGCGGTGTTCAAATCAAAATCTTCCATAACCTCGGTGCATGCCGTAGCAAGCAGCGAAATCACACAAATTAGTATATGCAACAATCGTTTCATGCCATTAAAATTTAAAATTCCACGAAACCGACGGGATTATCGGGAACAACGTAATTTTCACAGCCTGAAGAACTTCGGGATGTTCCTCGTCAACTGGTTCGAAATATATCATATACGCATTTTTTCGGTTATACACATTGTAAATTGAGAAAGCAAGCTGTGATTCAAAGCGTTCAGTCTTCGAGGTAATATAAGTCGCGCCCAAATCCATACGATGGTACGCAGGCATTCTATAACCATTACGCACGGTGTAGTACGAAACCGTTTCCCCATCGATTGTGTATTTTCCCGAAGGATACGTAACCGCATCGCCTGTGGAATATACCCATGTGGCAGATACTTTCCACTTTTCGTTTAAGTCATACATCAGCACAATGGAAACATCATGTGTTCGGTCGTAACGTACTGGATACCAAGCACCAGAGTTAATACCTTGAAACTGTTTCTCTGATTTTGAGAGTGAATACGAAATCCAACCAGTTAAATCACCAAGTTCTTTTTTCACAAACAATTCCAAACCGTATGAGCGACTATGACCATACAACAAATACGCCTCCAAATCAACATTTAAATACAGGTTTGTACCATTTTCGTAGTCGATTTGATTATTCATTTTTTTGTAATACACCTCCACCGAAGACTCATACATATTTTCATTGAAATTTCTAAAATAGCCAACCGAAACCTGCGAACACGTCTGAGGTTTCACTGTATTGGAACTTGGCATCCAATAGTCAGTTGGCATGGCAACCGTGGAACTTTGAATCAAGTGAACAAATTGACAAGTACGTGTATATGATGCCTTCACAGAACTTGTTTCATTGAGACGGAAATTTGCGCTCAAACGAGGTTCCACGTTCGGATAATAACTCACACATTCGCCACGTTTGTATGAAACGCTGTCAATCTTCTCATGTTCATCGTTGTAGTCATACACCGTGCTCGGTCCCAAGCCAATAAAATTGGAAAAACGAACGCCGTACTGCAATTTCAAAACATCTCTAATATTCTGACTATTATCAATATACAAATTTACTTCGAGAGCTTTTTTATTTTCTAATTTTATAGGTTTTTCAACCATAGATGTTTTTAATTCACCCGGGAAAAAGGTGTGATACGTTACATTTCCACCAAAGTGTAAGGTATTGTCAGTCATGCGATATTCGCAATCACCCTTCCAATTCACATCCGTAATGCCCGTCACCAAACTCATATCAGCCATTGCCATATCCATAGACAATTTTGAATTGAATCGACTGAACACAAGCGAAGAAACAAGTTTCGTTTTTTCAGACGAAAGGTGTGTAAACGCCAATGTTGCCGTAATGTTTCCCCCGTCCATACCAAACATATCACGGAATTTGAAAACATCACGTCCCATATAGCCCGAGAGTTCAATTTTATTTTTCTCGTTAATCACATCACTCACTTTATAGTTCACATCATAAAAATGGAGTTTTGTTTGTCGAAGCGAGGAATCACGGCGAAGTTTCAGAAAAATGTCAGCGTATGTCCGCCGACCAGCAATCAAATACGAACTTTTATCTTTTTGAATCGGTCCTTCAAGTTCCACACGCGACGAAATCGTGCCAATCCCGCCTTGCCCGTGGAAGGCCTCCCGATTACCTTCCTGCATTGTAACATCAAGTACCGAAGACAAACGTCCCCCATATTCCGCCGACATACTACCTTTGTACAAATTTGCATCTTTTATGGCATCACCATTGAACACTGAAAACATTCCCATCATGTGTGACGCATTATACACAGGTGCATCATCGAGCAAAATAAGATTCTGGTCCGCCCCGCCGCCGCGCACATAATAGCCACTTCCGCCCTCACCCGCACTTTTTACGCCAGGCATTAATTGCAATGTTTTCAGCACATCGTTTTCCCCGAAAAGCACAGGTACCATCTTAATTTCCTGCATACTAAGTGTTTGTGCGCCAACTTGCGTTGAAGAAATATTGTAATCCTGCGCCTTCGACGTGACCACAACATTATCAATATTAATTGCGCTCGAAACCAAACGCACGTTCTTCCGCATATTGTCGTACAACTGAATCGAAAATGAATTATCCTTATAGCCAAGATACGAGTATTCTATTGTGTATGAACCTTTTGGCAACGAAAGTGAATATTGTCCCTTGCCGTTTGTGAACGTTCCAATAGCCGTACCGACCACCGAAACCGATGCGCCAACCAATTCCGCGCCCGATTGCGAATCACGAACCGTACCATTTATGGTAAATTCCTGAGCAACAAGTGATAACGAGATATACAATAAAACTATGACAGAATATATTTTTTTCATTAATACCGAATTATAAAATCTTGTTTTTCAATGCCTTTACGAAAAAATACCAATCCTTTTTTACAAATATCAATACTTATTCGAACTCGCTCGTCGGCTATAATCGTCTGCCACGCCTCGTACATTCCCTCGCTCCACGATATATCATCGAAAATCAAGATTGTATCGGCATTACAATATGGATAAATCTGTTCAAAATAACGCAATGTAGCTTCTTTCGTATGGTTACCGTCAATATAAGCGCAATCCACATACTGAAGTTTTCGAAGCGCTTCATCAAGCGTGTCGTCAAAATTTCCAACCATAATTTGTGCGGACTTGACCCCACACGCCGTCATAGTGCGAACTGCTTCATCTGCAATTAATTGCGAACCTTCGAGAGAAAGTAATTTAGCTTCTGGACAACCATATGCCAAATACGCCGTGCCAATGCCAAGCGAAGTTCCCAATTCAAGAATTGTACGTGGTTGGTATCGCTTGGTAATTGCATACAACAATCGGGCATATTTCCCTGCGGAAGCGCTTGTGCGTGCTATGTAACTGATTGTTCGTGTATTCGATGACTTTCGCTTTGAACCAGCGCCAAAATCAGTAATCATAATTTCACGGGTATCACGTTTAAGCGAACGACGATAATTTTCTATAGTCGAAAAAACTGATTTTGAATATTTTGCACGAAAAACAGACTGAATAAAATCAAATACAAACGGAGAATGTATTCTATGTCCGAATTTATGTCCCGAAGTGAATAAATACTTGATTGTATGTTTTATAAGAAACGTGTTCATCCCTCTATATTGGTGGCATCCTCTACTTGGTATAAAAACGAATGGCAGTTGCAATCATGCTTGATGTATTTATAGCGTTTCTTGGCAATTTTCGATGCTCGTTGCGCATTCGTCATTGTTTTGCAAGAAGCACCAATTAAGCAAGCCACAAGGGCAAGCGCAACAATTTTCAACATCGATTTAGCCATACCATTCATTTCGGTAGCTTATAAGATTTCGGGACAAATATATAAAAATATGGTATATGGCACCATTGAAGACGATTAACAATTATTAAACAAAAAAGGACGGTATTTCACAACACCGTCCTCTCCTAACTATTAAAAAATTGTAAATTATTCAGCCTTTCCGTTAGAACCAAGTACGTTCACGATTTTGTGAGTGTACATTTTCTTCATATTGTCACGTGCTGGACCAAGATATTTACGTGGGTCGAATTCTCCTGGTTTTTCAGCAAATGTCTTACGGATAGCAGCAGTCATAGCCAAACGGCTGTCTGAGTCAATATTGATTTTGCAAACTGCCGACTTAGCTGCCTTACGCAATTGTTCTTCTGGAATACCAACTGCATCAGGAAGTTTACCTCCGTATTTGTTGATAGTGTCAACTTCTTCTTGTGGAACTGAAGAAGAACCGTGAAGCACGATTGGGAAACCAGGAAGTTTCTTTTCGATTTCTGCCAAAACGTCGAATGCCAATGGAGGAGGAACTAATTTACCTTCAGCATTACGAGTACATTGTTCCGGTTTGAATTTGTAAGCACCGTGAGAAGTACCGAT
>DFGI01000046.1 GCA_002371705.1 Bacteroidales bacterium UBA3754 | reverse complement strand
GCGGCATGGAAATGATTGCTCCTTCGGGAATGTTTTGTATGGCAATACCAACGGCAAGAGCGATGGCACTCGCCGTGCTGAAGTCTGCCGTGGCTGCGCCGGCAATAGCCACACCCACCGCCATTCCTTCGGGAAAATTGTGGATTGTAACCGCCAGAGCCAACATTGTTGTCCGCGACAGATGGCTTTGCGGACCTTCTGGTCCGCCTTTAGGGTGAATATGCGGCGTAATGTAGTCGATAAGCAACAAGAACGCAAAACCGCCAAGCAGACCAACAACCACGGGCCACACGCTGCCCATATCAATTGCAGGAATCAAAAGCGACCACACCGAAGCGGCAACCATTACGCCCGAAGCGAATCCCAACAAGATTTTCTGAAACAGTTCGGGTATTTCGTTCTTCATAAAAAACACAAAAGCGGAACCTAAAACCGTTCCCGCTAATGGAATCAACAATGCTGTTATTATTGCACTCATTTTGTCATCTGTTTATACGGCAAACTTACAACAGATTTTCTGCAACTCGGTTGCAAAGAGAGTTGAAAGTGTTCTACAAAACACCATTGTTCATTTCTCAATCTTAACTTTGGACATTTTGAAAATGATGTCGTCACAAATTGTGATGACATAGAATTCCATTCTTTGGAGGAAAGTCTAAACATAAAGTCCTCGCAAAAACACCGAAGTCGCATCATTTTTTATCATAGTTTACATTATTCAATTGGTTGATAATTGAAATCCTTGAATGTAACGGAACCCTCGCCAATAGAAACAAGGGCGATTCGGACCGCTAAGAATTCGCCTAAAACATTGTGGTGATACCCAGAAATGTCGAACGAATTGGTCGTTTTCGTCCAATTTTTCCCGTCTAAACTATAATACATATCCACCACATCTTCGTAATTTTTCAATTTGAGAAATACGTGACGTTTGTGTACGTTGGTTTCCGTGGGGAACTGCCATCCACGCAGGTTTGAAAGCACGTCCGACTTATCAGCCAAAATGCCCGAATATGCTTTTTCGTTGTAAAATAGTAACAATCCCGCAATGGCGTCTCCGTCAATTTCCACTTCCACCGAACATTCATAGGAATGATTTGATGGAGTAAGTAGCAAAGGACTGCTCGAAACAACGTCGGTTCCTTTGCCATTTACAATGAATTTGTTGCCAATTTCAGTAAATCGGGAAATGTCGTATTCTTTCCAAAAATGAAATAATTTGGGACGAATGCTGTTCTCTTGCGGTATTCTAACGCCATATTGTTTGATGTTCATGTCGAAAGACTTTTCCACAGCATAACCGTCGGGAAGTTTCCACCAACCGTCTTGTGTCCATTCTATAGGAGCAAGGCAAGTTTGCCGCCCCATATTGTAATGTCCGTTTTCGTAGCCATGAAACACCATCCACCAATCGCCGTTTTTATCGGCAAAAGGTGTAGCATGTCCTATAGAACACCAATTTTCGTGAGATGATTTTGCACGAAGAATCGGGTTGTACGGCGAATTTTCCCATGGTCCGAGCGGCGACTTGGAACGTGCTGAAATCACCATGTGTCCTGTTGCAGGACCAGCCGTTCCTCCTTCGGCAACCGTCAAATAATAATAATCGTCGTGTTTTGTCAGTTTTGGTCCTTCCATACAAAAACATTCAATTGACCATTCGCGGGGAATTTCCCAACCATCGTACACGTGTTTGTATTCGCCTTTTGTGGCAAGACCGTCTTTTGTCAGCTGAATATATCCACCGTTGCTGAAATACAAATACCGCCGACCTTTCCCGTCGGTTATGTGACCTGGATCGATGCCGCCAATGTGCAAATCAATCGGTTCGGACCATTTCCCCTTTATGGAATCAGCCCAAATCACGTAGTTCGTTGTACCAGCAGGAAAATAAATATAATACTTTCCATCGTATTTCACAAAATCAGGAGCCCATACGGAGCCAACATATTTTGTGAGCGGACTTTGCACGGGAATCCAGTCTTTTAAATTGTGCGACGACCAAATTGTCAGTCCTGGATAGTATTCAAACGACGAATGAACAATATAATACGTGTCGCCGTCAACCAAAATGCTCGGGTCGGGATAATCACCTGCAAACAGAGGATTGTTAAAGGTTTCGCTGTTTCCTAACGCACGTTCTATATCTAATACCAGTCCGCCGTCTTTTTCCTGAGAATACGACAAGCAACTGATAAACAATGCCAAAAAACCAAAAAGTTTCTTCATTTGTGAATTTTTTCAAAAGTAAAAAAAATGCAATAAAAGCCAACGTTTACAAAACGAAAAAAGCAATGCGAAAAAGTTTACAACCGAAATTCTTAATACCAGAATTTTGATATTTTCGCAAGGTATTTTTAATCACAAGAATGCAGTTGTTCATTTCTCTATCTTAAACCCAACGGGTTTCCGTTCGGCAAATTCTTTTCGTATGGTATTTTCTGCTTGTAATTCTGCAAGGGTTTGGTTTATCAGTTCCAATTGTGCTGCTGTGTCATCGTTTATGTCGTTTTGAGTGGTTAAAATATTTTCAAGGTACTCGTGTAAAGATTGAAATTTTATAGAATTGGATGTCGCAAATTGCGACTTCCAATTTTGAAACTCAGAATCATTTAATTGGAACATAAAATCAGCAGGGAAACGCATAATGTTTCGTTTTACCGCTTGGTTAAGTACTTTTGTTTCAACGTGGTATAATTCTGCCAAATCTCTGTCAAGCATAACTTTTTGCCCACGAAATTCGTAGATTTTTGTCTTAAGGTTATCAACCGAAATAGGTTGAACAGGTTGCAGTTTATTCATTATGTTAATGTTTAATAATGCGGCAAAGATAGGAAAATAATGTACAACTCACAATGCAAAGAGTGTGGTAAGTAATTTGATAAATTTTATATTATTAAATGTTTATAAATCAAATAATTATATATTTTTTGAACTTTTAACAATTTTTAACATTTATAACTTTTTTTCTTTCAAGGTATGGTTTACCTTTGCTTTTGGAATTAAAAATTTTAAAGTTATGGAAGAAAAAATGGAAACAATGTTGAAAAATCAATTTGAAAACATTAAAGATGGAAAAATAAAAGATTTTCAAAAAGAATGCAAGAAAATCGCACAACTTCTCTTTTCCAAATACTGTATCAATTGTAATGGAACAGAATACTATTTTGCAGAAATAGAGTTCTATTATTGGAAATTTGATTGGAAAGAAAAAGAATGGACAAAAGTAACATACGCAAGAAATAGTAAAGCAGGAGACTTGTTTTTTCACTTAAGTGGTATAGACATTTGCTTTGAAAGCAATTACATGAAGGACAAACCTAAATTTGGAGGTATTCTTATTCGAGCGGTAATGAATGAAAATAATAAAATAACAGCAGGTCCTTTAAATTGCAAAGATGAGATATTAAATGAGTGCCAAGGGAAAGAGATGCCTATGTTAAAACTAATAAAAAAACGAGAGAGGAATCCTATTGTAAAACAAACCAATAGACTTCTGGGGAAAAATGATATGCAGAAAAACATTGATGAAAACGAAAACCTATGCTTCTATGACTCAAATATTTCTATTGAAGATTGGAATCCATACAAAGAAAAATTTGATAAGAAAAAAGGGAGTATAATTTCACGAAAAGGATGTTATAATACAGACAGATTCAAATAAAAACACTATGACCACCGACTTCCAAACCAACACCGTTTTCTTTTCGGACTTGTTGCCGAAAAAATGTCCGATACTCTATAACAGTATTGACAAAATCCTCAGTGACAACGGGATAGACCATCGGCTGCTTGCGAACACCAAGGATATTTGGTGTCGCGACTATATGCCCATTCAGCAAAGCGAAAAGCATTTTGTTTTCTACAAATACAATCCCGATTACTTGCAAACGCCTTATTACAAGCGTACTATCACTGATGTCAATAGCATTGGGAACATCGACTGCCTTCGTCAGGAAAAAGTCACCAATTTGGATTTGGTTTTAGACGGCGGCAACATTGTAAAGTGCGACGATAAGATAATTATGACGAAGAAAGTGTTCGCCGAAAACAAGGACAAGAAACAAAAAGACATTATCCGTATGCTCGAAGAGGCGTTTCAATGCGATATAATCTTTCTTCCGTGGGATGAAGAAGAGATATTTGGTCATAGTGACGGTATAGTTCACTTTGTTGGTAACAACCAAGTGTTGATGACGAACTATGCTGATTCCGACCCTTATTTTGCACGTCGTTTTATGAACAATCTGAAAAAATCTGTTGAAGTTATTCCATTGACATTCAACGTAAAACAGAAACACAAACGCAGTTGGTCGTATATCAATTATTTGCAAGTGGGAAATTTAGTTTTTGTGCCACAGTTAGGAATTCCCGAAGACGAACAGGCATTGGAACAAATAAAAGATGTATTGCCACAATGCAAAGTGTATGGCGTGCCTGCGTTGGAAGCCGTTCGGAAAGGCGGCGCGTTGAACTGCATTTCGTGGAATGTAAAAAATTAGAACAATGAAAAATCCATATTCAAAACTGACAATCGAAAAACTAAAGGCGTTGGCAGAACAAGGCGATGCAGAAGCACAGTTTCTTCTTGGTGAACGCTACAAAAAAGGAGATGGTGTTGAAAAAGACCTCGCTAAAGCCATAGAATGGTACACCAAATCTAGCGAACAAGGACATTTGGGATCACAAAACAATCTTGCTGTATGCTATGAAAAAGGGAAAGGTGTAGAAATAAATCTTGAGAAAGCCGTAGAATTGTACACAAAGTCTGCAGAACAAGGAGCAATCGGTGCCCAATGGAATCTTGCCATTTGTTATTACTACGGAACTGGTGTTAAGAAAGACTACAAAAAGGCTTTAGAATGGTTTTTTAAGGCAGCAGAACAAGGCGATTCATTTTCGCAAAACGATATTGGGATATGTTATTTAAACGGTTACGGAGTAGAAAAAGACTCTAAAAAAGCTGTGGAATGGTATACAAAATCGGCAGAACAAGGATATGCACCTGCCCAATATAACTTAGGAGGATGCTATATAGACGGGGACGGCACGGAACAAGATTATAGACAAGCGATAAAATGGTTCTCCAAAGCGGCCGAGCAAGGGCATATTTATGCACAACACAATCTTGCCGTCTGTTATGAGTATGGTAATGGCGTTAGAAAAAATTATAAAAAAGCATTTGAATGGTACAGCAAAGCGGCTGAACAAGGATGTGGTGAATCTCAATATAAACTCGGAACGTTTTACGAGAATGGAATGGGTATAAAAAAGGATATTTCAATGGCTATTAAATACTACGAAAAAGCCGCAGAATTAGGAAATGAAATGGCAAAAGAGAGCCTTGATAAAATAAAACACAACGCTGAGCAATCCGAAGATAAAAACGAAGATAGTAAACCTGAACCTGATTTCAGTGAGGTGCCATTCTAACAATACCGTTAACGTTTTAATATGGAGTATTGGGATGCCAAAAGCGTGAAACCACTTTCTGAGATTGTACAACAAAAAGCAGTTTCTGAAACCTTTTATAACAAAGCAGGAGTATAAGAATACCTACTGTTTAATGTAATTTCCTGTAATACCTGCTGACGACCACAACGTCAATGTGTTTTTATCTTCGGAAAACGTGTATGATATGTGGTTAACTACCACTTCTTCGCCAATTTTTTAATATCGTTTGCGCCAATGGCAAATTTTGAATAGCCGTCGCGGGAACAGGCGAGCATGGAATGAGCCATTTCGGTCATATTGTTTGCTCCGCCAAGCACATACATAAGCGGATAGAACAAAATGAATACATACTGCATGTTCTGCATACGGCGTTGGCCTTTTGCCCATCGCATAAGGGCTGGACGGTACGCAAACGCGTGACGAAATCCCGCCTTGGCCACATATTGCTCCGTGGCTCCCTTTATCGGCATCCACCATTGCTTGCCGTTCGGATTTGTGCCTGCGCCGCTGAGATAGATGAATGTCATCTTTTCTTTGTCGGGCATAATGTCGGCAAAATGCGTGGGAATGTCGTACGATATGCGGCGATATGCGTCCTCGGCCATACCGATTGACGAAATGCCTGCAATGAAATACACTGCGTCGTAGCCCATGAAACGCTCGTCGCCGGCGTTCAAATCCATCAAGTCCGACACAATATATTCTTCGAATTTGCCTTTCTCGTCGGCTGTCAGACATTCGTACTTGTCAATCTCCACCGAACGGCGACCGACCGACAAAACTTTTTCAACTTCGGGCGTGCGGAGCAGTTCCAGCAGCACACCTTCGCCCACGTAGCCCGTGGCACCGGTAAGAATCACTTTCATGTTCGTCGTGTGTTTTATTTCAATTTATTGCCGTCGGAGAACGCGTTGCCGACTTTTTTACCCAACTGGATGTATGTGTGATGGATAGGGTCGAATATGATGAGTCCCATTTTTTCCACGTCGGGTTTGCCGTCGGCGGCAAGATATTTTTCGTCGCAGAGAATGTTGACAATTTCAGCCACAAGGTTGTATCCTTCGGTGCTTTCGCCAATTTTCTGCGTCAGGCGACATTCGAGTGTGATAGGGAAATTGCCGAACACAGGAGCGTTCACGTTGGGAGCTTTGGTGATTGTCCAGCCAGTTTTTTCCATCTTGTCGGGAGTTTTGCGTCCGCTGGCAATGCCCACATAATCGGCTGCCACCACGGTTTCGGCAGTTGCAAACGTCACGGTGAAGTCGCGATTTACGGCAAGATTGTCGGTTGTTTGGTGCGAGCCGAGCGAAATCATAATCTCGTGAGCGTCCCATTGTCCGCCCCAAGCGGCGTTCATCGCGTTTGGCTTTCCGTTCTTGTCATACGTGCCGATAATAAGCACCGGTTGTGGCAGTAGCCACGAGTTAGGTTTAAAACTTTTCATATTCGTCAAATTTGATACATAGGCAAATATACGATTTTGGCAGCAAAAATGAACTAGTTATTTTGAGTCGGTAAATTCTTTGCATCGGTGTTTTCCAAGTAATCGGACAACTCAATGGTTCCTACTTCGTTCTCGATGCCCAGATTCGGCACGCATTCAACCATTCTTGTGGTGCCGCTTTTCTTATCGACATAGAAATAGACCAACGCACCCGTATAGCTGCGGAATATCACCTGATATTCGGTTTCGGACGCTTCGCCCATTGTCACGTTCATAATTGAAGGATTGTTCTCGGCTATGCTCCAGTCGTATGCACTGTGGCAATAGTTGCTTACACCTTTAAGGGCAAGGTTTTCCGTTATGTCGCTCTTTGTGGTGTTGGAGTGGCACGAACAAAAAAGCAAGAAAGAGATACCGAGTGATAATGCTATATGTTTCATTTATAGGTAAATAGATTTACACTTTTGATTTTTCAAAAATACAAAAAATTTTGTCATTTTTTTAGAAATATCGCTTGCGATATAAAATATTTTTCTAATTTTGTGTCGTGAACGATATAAATATAAAACAGATAACAGATATGGCAAAGATTTACGATTTCAGGGCTCTTACGAGCAAAGGCAAGGAGATTGATTTCTCACAGTTCAAGGGCAATGTGTTGCTGATTGTCAACACGGCCAGCAAGTGCGGTTTCACGCCTCAGTTTGCAGGATTGGAGGAGCTGAATCAGAAGTATAAGGACAAGGGGCTGGTCATCATCGGCTTTCCATGCAACCAGTTCAAGGAGCAAGACCCAGAAGGCGACGAAAAGATTGAAGAGTTCTGCCAGCTGAA
>DFGI01000095.1 GCA_002371705.1 Bacteroidales bacterium UBA3754 | reverse complement strand
ACGACGAAGACCGTGAGAATGAAGGCGATTTCATAATTGCGGCGGAAAAAGTCACTCCCGAAAAAATAAATTTTATGATTCGTAACGGCCGTGGCGAACTCTGCGCGCCGATTAGCGAAGACCGTTGTGCGGAACTGGAATTGCAGATGCAGGTGGCAAATAACACCTCGTTGCACGAAACGCCGTTCACCATCACGGTCGATTTGATTGGAAGTGGCTGTACCACAGGAGTTTCCATGTACGACCGCGCAATGACAATCCGCGCCTTGGCAAATCCCGAAACAAAACCGTCGGATTTGGCTCGGCCGGGACATATTCATCCGCTCCGTGCGCGTAACCGTGGCGTGCTCCGCCGTGCCGGACATACCGAGGCCGCCGTTGATTTGGCTCGTCTTGCAGGATTGTATCCTGCCGCCGCTCTAATTGAAATCATCAACGAGGACGGCACGATGGCCCGTCTGCCACAGTTGATGGAAATTGCCAAACAATTTGATTTGAAGATTATTTCAATAAAAGACTTGATTGCCTACCGTTTGAAACAGGAATCTATTGTGGAAAAGGGCGTTGAGGTTGATTTGCCTACAAAATACGGACGTTTCCGTTTGATTCCGTTCCGTCAGAAATCCAACGGATTGGAACATGTGGCACTTATAAAAGGCACGTGGGAAAAAGACGAGCCGATTTTGGTGCGTATGCACTCGTCGTGCGCCACGGGCGATATTTTCGGCTCCATGCGTTGCGAATGCGGCGAACAGCTTCATAAAGCAATGGAAACCATCGACAAAGAAGGGAAAGGCGTGGTTGTATATTTGAGTCAGGAAGGTCGTGGAATCGGCTTGATGAACAAAATTGCCGCCTATAAGTTGCAGGAAGAAGGGCTTGACACGGTTGATGCAAATCTTCGTCTTGGTTTTGCCGCCGACGAACGCGACTACGGTGTTGGAGCTACGATTTTGCACGAACTAGGTGTTTCAAAAATCCGTTTGATGACGAACAATCCTAAAAAACGTGTGGGACTCGAGGGCTATGGCTTGAAAATAGTAGAGAATGTTCCTATCGAAATTCCTGTAAATCAGTTCAATGAATACTATATGCAGACCAAAAAGGAAAAAATGGGACACGTGCTGCATTTGTGCGGAAAGAAACAATAGTTGAGGAATCATTGATGAATAAAAAACAAATTCTGGCGTATGCTTTATCCGTTAAAATTCAAACATATATACAAAGATAAAATTTGGGGTGGAAATCGTTTCTCCGAAATTTTGGGAAGAAAAGACGGTAATTCTTCGTCGTGTGGCGAAAGTTGGGAAATTTCGGCGGTGCAGGACAATGTTTCGGTTGTATCGAATGGTTTTTTGAAAGGTAATGACTTACAGGAAGTTATAGAGGTTTATATGGACGAAATCGTCGGACAAAAGGTGTACGAAAAGTTCGGCATTGAATTTCCATTGTTGATTAAATTCCTTGATTCAAACGATGCTCTTTCGGTTCAGGTTCACCCGAACGACGAAGTGGCGAAGGAACGCCATAAAGCGTATGGAAAAACGGAAATGTGGTACGTGATGGATGCCGCTCCTGATGGTAATCTTATTGTCGGTTTTGAACACGATTCTTCGAAAAAGGAATTCGCGGAAGCTATTGAAAATAAGACTGTTCCGCAGCTGCTTCATTCAGAAATTGTGAAAAAAGGTGACGTGTTTTTCTTGCCTGCCGGTCGTGTTCATGCAATAGGAAAAGGTCTTTTGATTGCGGAAATACAGCAAACATCCGACATCACGTATAGAATTTACGACTGGGACAGAGTCGGAGCAGATGGAAATCCTCGTGAACTTCATTTAGGATTGGCAATGGACGTGATTGACTACATGGCGCAGGATGACTACAAAACGCGTTATACGGCGCAACTAAATGCAACGAATGAATTGGTTTCGTGTCAATATTTCCAAACGAATTTGCTCCGTTTCAATCAGCCGGTCGAAAAAGATTTTTATTCTCTTGATTCGTTTGTGATTTATATGTGTATGGAAGGCTCTGCGTCTATTGATTTTGGCGGTTCCTACGAGGAACAAATTTCCAAAGGCGAAACGGTGCTCATTCCTGCGGCATTGCATTCTGTGAAACTTACTCCACGTGGCGAAGCAAGTCTGTTGGAGGTTTATATACCATAAATATATGATACAAATTGGTGACCAGATAGTCAGTCTTGATGTTCTTGAAAAAGAATTTTGCTGCGACTTGTCGAAATGTAAGGGAATTTGTTGTGTGGAAGGTGACGCTGGCGCACCTATAACTGATTCTGAAATAAAGGATTATCAAGAAAATCTTGATGCCATTCTTCCGTATGTATCTTTGAAAAATCAATCGGTTTTGAAAGAAAAAGACGTGTTTTATCTTGATGAAGAGGGCGACAAGGTCACAATGTTGGTTGATGATGGCGAATGTGCGTTTACAGAGCATCGCGACGGAATGTTGTTTTGTGCAATAGAACATGCGTTCCGTGACGGAAAAATTGCTGTTCAAAAGCCTATTTCATGTCATTTGTACCCAATCCGTTGTCACCAATATCGCGATTTTGAGGCGTTGAATTTTCATTCGTGGAGTGTATGTTCCGATGCAATTTGCAAAGGTCAAAAGGAAAAACTCAAAGTGTATCAATTCCTTAAAGAACCGTTGATTCGCAAATATGGCGAAGAATGGTATGCCGAATTGTGTGAAATCGCCAAACAATGGGAAGAACAAAAGAATGGCAAAAAATAGAATTGCAATACTGACACTCTGTTTTTGTATGTTTTCCTCGCTGACTTTTTCGCAGGAAAACGACACGATTTCCCATTATTCCGATTCTGCTAAGAAAGTCAATGTCGCTGGTTTGGTGACGGTTGGCGCGGTCACTCCTATGGCTCTTGCAGGCGTGTATGTGTATATGCACCATGCGTGGTGGAGCGAAAGCAGTTCGGGTTTTCATTTTGACGACGGAAAAGATTTGAAATATGCCCGAAATCTTGATAAACTCGGTCATTTCACGGCGTCGTATCTTGCTTCCACGGCATTTTCCGATATTCTGCGACTGACGCATGTTCCTGAAAATTGGGCATTGTTCGGCGGAGCGGGGCTTTCCGTGTTGAACGCCACAATTATTGAGATAAAAGACGGTTTTGCTCCATTTTGGGGATTCAGCGTGTACGACGAAATGGCGAACGTATTGGGCGCATTTTATCCCGTGTTGCAGGCAAAAGTTCCATTTTTTCAACATATACAATTTCGTTGGAGCTATGACTGGAATTATTCGTATGAAACTGAATATTATAGGTATAAGGTTGCCAAAGGTTCAAGTTCGGAATATTTTTTTATTGATGACTACGACCGCCAATATTTTGGGATGACGGTTGATTGGGCTGGTTTATTTTGCAAAAAACAACCATCGTACAAATTCCCATATTGTGTTGATTTCGCTATTGCGTTGAGTGGCAATAATTTAAAAACTCTTGATGCAAATAAAAAAGAGGAATTGGAGTTGTATGTTGGATTTGATATAAATCTCACAAAATTATTCCGAAAAAAACAAGTTGGATATTACATCTGTAAATATTTGAATTTCTATCACTTACCTATGCCAGCTTTGCAGGTTGCGCCACGGGGAAAGGGATATTGGTTGCTGTATTAGAAAAAAACTGCTCTGCGCAGTCAAATAAATTTCTACATTTGCGTTGAAAAACAAGAGTTTTGGATTCAATAATTGTTGAAAAAACGGTAGATAAAGAGTTGGGAACCAAAAGCATAGGTTCGCTTTTGTGGTTGTATTCGCTACCTACAATTGTGGCAACCGTAGCAACTTCGCTCTACAATATTATTGACCGCGTTTTTATCGGACAGATTGTAGGTCCGTTGGCAATTTCGGGACTTACGATTTCGTTGCCGTTTATGAACATTTGTACCGCATTGGGCACGTTGATTAGCACTGGAGCGGCGGCGATTATTTCCATTCGTTTGGGCGAAAACCGCAAACAAGATTCATTGATGACGCTTGGCAATGCGGTTTTGTTGAATTTGTTGGTAAGTTTGCTTGTTTCTTTTTTCGGACTGCTTTTTATAGATGAAATTTTATGTTTGTTTGGCGCAAGTGAACTCACGTTGCCGTATGCACGGAGTTTTATGAGGATAATTTTGCTCGGGAATCCTGTTTCGCAGATGTTTTTCTGCCTTAACGCTATCATGCGTTCGTCGTGTTATCCGGCAAAGGCTATGTGGGCGGTGTTGCTCACTATGGTGGTGAATTTAGTGCTGGTGTATGTGTTGGTGTATGTGGTAAGAATGGGCATAGAAGGAGCGGCGTTGGCAACTGTGTGTGGACAGGCTGTTGGATTGGCGTTCGTGCTGAAACATTTTTTCAATACGGATTCGCATCTGCATTTTCAACGATTTTCGTTCAAAATACAATGGAATATAGCTAAACATATCATTTCCATAGGATTGTCGCCGTTTTTAATCCATATTTCAACATGTTTGGTCGTTGCTGTATGTAACTGGCAATTAAAGAATTACGGTGGCGATTATGCGATAGGGGCATATGGTGTGATTAGCACGGTGGTGAATTTTGTGATTGTGATAGTGTTGGGCTTGGCGCAGGGAATGCAACCAATTGTTGGCTATAATTTTGGCGCGGCTCGCTACGACAGGGTTGTCCGGACGTTGTGGATGACGATTTGCATCGGTACGGGAGTTACCATAGTGGGATTTCTTGGCGTGCAGTTGTTGCCGTATCAAATCGCATATTGTTTCACCTCCGATGTGGTACTTGCCGATTTAATCCGATCGGGTATGCGGTTGTATTGTATAATGTTCCCACTCGTTGGTTTTCAGGTAGTTGTGTCGAATTTCTTTCAGTCGATAGGAATGCCCAAAACCTCGATTTTCCTTTCCATTTCACGGCAATGTATATTTTGGATTCCATTTGTGCTTGTGCTTCCGCACTTCTACGGATTGGACGGCGTGTGGTACGCCATGCCTGCTGCCGATTTACTGGCAACGTTGGTTACGGCGGCTTTGCTGTGGTATTATTATTTGAAACTTCCAATTGATGTTCGTAATAAAAAGGTTGAAAATGAAAGCATTACAACGGTTAAGTAAGATTCTTTCGAATCATACTTCGGTATTTATTATTTTGATTGCGGTTTTTACCTATTTTTTCCCAGATTGCTTTATGTGGGTGAAAGGTGATATTCAGGCTATTGTGTTGGGTATCATAATGTTGTCGATGGGAATCACGTTGACAGTCGATGATTTTAAAATCTTAATTTCTCGTCCGATTGATATTTTGGTCGGTGCGCTTGCACAATACACATTGATGCCGCTCATTGCCTTTTCATTGACAAAATTATGTGGATTGAGTCCTGCTATTGCGGTTGGTTTGATTTTGGTTGGCTGTTGTCCTGGAGGCGTATCGTCAAATATTATGTCGTTCTTGTGTCGTGGCGATGTGGCTTTTTCTGTTGGTATGACAACGGTAACCACATTGTTGTCGCCAATAATCACTCCGTTGTTGGTGCTAACACTTGCAGGCGAAGCCATTGATGTTGATGCGTGGGGAATGTTTCGTTCGATTTTGTTCGTCACATTGATGCCTGTTACGATTGGATTCTTTCTCAATTATTTTTTCGGAAAGAAAGACACCTTTGTTGAAGTGCGGAAAATAATGCCGGGAATTTCGGTGATAGGTTTGGCGTGCATTGTTGGAGGTGTGGTGGCGGTAAATGGCGATAAATTTTTTACATCGGGATTGGTGATTTTTGTGGCGATATTCTGTCATAATGCGTTGGGATATGTATGCGGTTTCTTGGTTGGTAAAGCCCTAAAAATGGGCGTTGCGAAGAATCGAACCATTGCGATAGAAGTTGGTATGCAAAACGCTGGGCTTGCCACAAACCTTGCTTCAAAACACTTTGCCGCATTGCCCGAGGCCGCTATTGTATCGGCTGTTTCGTGTGTGTGGCATTCCATTTCGGGAACAATTTTAGCTAATTTGTTTGTGAAGTGGGATACGTATCAGGAACGTAGGAATAATAAGGATTTGAAGGATTAATTTGTTGTGGCTGGCGCTAAAACAGTGGATGTTTATTAGAAATAGTTATTGTTTGGATGAAAATGAAAAAGGGAAAAATGCAACGCATTTTTCCCTTTTGGTATTCTTAACAGGTGTAATTATTTATCACACACAGAGTTGTATAATTTGATTTGGTTCGAAAGAATTTTAGTGAATCCTTTCACATCTTCACCAGAGAATGCAGTGTTAACTTCTCCATATTGTGCGAATTTCGCTTGCATCAAATCATATTTCGATTCTATGCCGATTACGGTGAAATTGTATGGATTCAGTTCAACGAACACTTTTCCGCAAACGTGGAGTTGTGAATCTTCCAAATATTTTTCAATATTTCTCATCACCGGTTCCTGATACTGAGCCTCGTGGAGCAACATTCCGTAGAAGTTTGCCAATTGTTCTTTCCAATACAATTGCCATTTCGTAAGATTGTGTTTTTCAAGCATGTGGTGTGCCTTTATAATAACCATTGGAGCAGCCGCTTCGAAAGCCACACGTCCTTTGATTCCAATGATTGTGTCGCCAATGTGCATACCACGTCCGATTGCATATTTTGAAGCGATTTCGTTCAAGTTCTTAATAATGTCAACAGGATTTTGGTAAAGCACGCCGTCCAGAGCCACCAATTCTCCCTTGTCGAACACTAATTCTATTTTTCGTGGTTCTTTTTCCTCCAATTGCGAAGGGTAAGCCGATTCAGGAATCGTTTCGTTGGAATGGAGCGTTTCCTTTCCACCGATGCTTGTTCCCCAAATACCTTTGTTTATTGAGTATTCAGCTTTTTTCCAATCGGAAACGATGCCTTCTTTTTTCAAATATTCAATTTCATATTCTCGGGTCAATTTTTCATCGCGCACAGGAGTAAGAATCTCAATTTCTGGACAAATCACGTTGAAAGCCAAGTCGAAACGAACTTGGTCGTTGCCAGCTCCAGTACTTCCGTGAATGATGTAGTCAGCTTTGATGTCGCGTGCGTATTGTGCAAGCGCGATAGCTTGGAATATACGTTCAGAGCTTACCGAAAGAGGGTAGGTGTTGTTTTTCAAAATGTTTCCGAAAATCATATAGCGGATACATTTTTTGTAATATTCTTGGGAAATATCGATGCAAACGTGTTTGCTCACGCCAAGATTTTTCGCCTTTGTTTCGATGTCGCTCAGTTCTGCTGGTGAAAATCCGCCAGTGTTGATAATTACCGAATGGACATTGTATCCTTTTTCCTTGCTGTAGTATTTTGCGCAATAGGAAGTGTCCAAACCACCGCTGAATGCAAGTACTGCTGTTTTTGCCATATTTTTATGTTTTATTTATGTTCATCGTTTGGGTCGAAAACCATGCCTGTGCAGAGGCAATTTTTTCGACCTGTTCGTTGTAAAATATCGTAGTTCGCGCACGATTCGCAACCTTTCCAGAAGGCATCGTCGTCGGTTAAACGGCTGTATGTCACTGGAATATAGCCAAGTTTCGTGTTGATTCTCATAACTGCCTCGCTGGTGGTCAGTCCAAATATTTTTGCATTGGGAAACAAATCGCGTGAAAGATTGAACGCTTCTTGTTTGATGCGTGTCGCTAAGCCCATTCCACGGAATTTTGGGTTGACAATCAAACCCGAATTTGCCACAAATTGCCCGTGTTGCCACGTTTCCACGTAACAAAATCCTGCGATTTCGTCGTTGTCGGCAAAAGCAATCACACCTTTCCCTTCTTTCATTTTAGAAATGATGTAATTCGGTGTGCGTTGCGCCAATCCAGAATCCTTATTCTTCGTAGCCTGATAAATAAGGTCGGAGATAGCCTGCGCATACTTTTCATGTTCACTGCTCGCACGAACTACTCTAATTTCACCCATTGCTCAATTATTTGTGTAGCAAAATTCCGAAAAAAAAAGGAATTATCAGCATTTCGCGCTGTAAAAAATCATAATTGTTGAAAAACTCTTAAAACAATGTGATTAACAATGTGATTAACAATGTGGAATGAACCTATTAGTTTAGTGAATTTTTCAATTCAGGATGTTCTTCGGTAAATCGTTCGTATTGCCAACAGATTGTCATAATGATTTGAAAATCAGATGTGTTTACGAGAAAATCGTCGCTAAAGTTGCAGAAAGCTATGAATTTGTCAAAATATGCATCGGGAATGTGCGTCATTTCAACAACCATTGCTTTATTGAACTTTTTGTTAATTATCAGTATGTTTTCTTTGTGCGACAGCAGTTCCGCGGCCTTCAGCGCATTTCGAGCGTGACGGTTTGTGGAATTGTAAATGTCGGTAATGGCTCCTGTTAGTGTGTAGCTGAGCTGTCCTGGTTGATGGTTGTTCGTGGGCAGGAACGGCTCGTGGTCCAAATTGAGTTGGAGCGAATCCTCCACGGGTTTCATGTTAAGTACTCGCTGCGTGAGTTCTTCGTATGAAAATGGAAAATATTTCGTGACAGTTTCAATATCGTAAATTTGTGGCGAAAGGTGGAACGTGAGGTTATTTTCCTCAGTCACAATATGTTTTGCCCAATAGTAGCCAATCGACGAAAACACAAGCGTGTCGCCGAATTGCGAAAAAATCTCAAAATGTCCGTTTTTGTCGGATTCAACAATCAAATGGCGTGAAGTGTTTTCCACATACACGTTGCCGAGCGTTTTTTTCGACTCCGCGTCAATAATGGTTCCTGAAAATATTGCTTGTGCAATACCTGGAATCGAAAACAGAATACTTAATGTGGCAATTATTACTACACGCATCGTAATTGATAAATCAGACAAATGTACAAAAACTAAAAATATTCACGCATAAAATCTTGTTTGGCGTTAAAACGTAACGGAGATTTTTTTATTTTTGCTATCTATTCATTTGTGAATTGGGTCAAAATTAGACTTTACTATATGGGACAGACAAAAATTTGCGTGATTGGCTTGGGCTACGTGGGTTTACCGTTAGCTCGATTGTTTTCTACGAAGTACGAAACGGTAGGTTTCGATATGAATCAAAAACGTGTCGATGCGTTGATGCAAGGACACGATGCTACGTTGGAAGTGAGCGATGAACTCTTGCAGTCGGCGATAAAGAATGGTTTCAAATGTACCGCCAATATTGACGATATTCGTGATTGTAATTTCTATGTCGTTGCTGTTCCAACGCCAGTTGACGAAAATAACAATCCTGACCTGACGCCATTGTATGGCGCAAGCACAACGGTAGGAAAAGTTATATCAAAAGGTGATATAGTTGTGTATGAATCAACAGTTTATCCTGGTGTGACCGAAGATGAATGTATTCCTGTAGTGGAAAAAGTTTCGGGATTGAAATTCAATGTTGACTTTTTCGCTGGTTATTCTCCAGAGCGTATCAATCCTGGCGATAAACTTCATACGGTGGAAAAAATTAAGAAAGTAACTTCTGGTTCAACACCAGAAATTGGTAAGAAAGTAAATGAAATTTATAGTTCTGTAATTCAGGCTGGTACGCATTTGGCACCATCAATGAAAGTTGCGGAAGCGGCAAAAGTTATAGAAAACTCGCAACGCGACATAAATATTGCGTTTGTGAATGAACTTTCAAAAATATTCACTGCTCTTGGCATTGACACAAACGATGTGCTTGAGGCAGCTTCCACAAAATGGAATTTCTTGCCGTTTAAGCCAGGTTTGGTTGGTGGTCACTGTATTGG
>DFGI01000050.1 GCA_002371705.1 Bacteroidales bacterium UBA3754 | reverse complement strand
GCACATCCCTTTTAAGGATGGGGTCATGGGTTCGAGCCCCATCTGGATCACGAGAGGAAGATGAAAGTCTTCCTCTTTTTGTTTTATACTATATTGTTTCCGAGTGAACATTTTTTATTCAAATACGATTGATGGCCAGTTTGTTACGTTGGAAGGTGACGAGGCGAAGCATTGCACGAAAGTGTTGCGTAAAACTGTTGGCGACGAAATTCATGTGATTGATGGTTTTGGCGCTTTGTATGTGGCGCGAATTGATTTCGTGGGGAAAAATGATTGCGTGTGCTCGATATTGTCGAGAACGGAGAATTTTGGCTCGCATCCGTATTACGTGCGTATGTGCGTGGCACCGACCAAAAACATTGACCGATTTGAATTTTTTGTGGAAAAAGCTGTGGAAATTGGTGTGGACGAAATAATTCCCGTTTGTTCCGAAAATTCCGAGCGTAAAGTATTGAAACTTGACCGTTTGGAACGGATAGTCCTTTCCGCTATGAAACAATCGTATAAGGCAACTATGCCGAAGTTGTGCGAATTGACTGATATTCAAACAATTATTGCTGCTAATTATTCGGGAAAGAAATGTATTGCCCATTGTGAGCCACAGGAAAAATCGCTTTTGCGCGATGAGGTGGAGAAAGGTGGGGAGATTACCATTCTAATTGGTCCCGAAGGGGATTTTTCAATAGAAGAAATTGCACAGGCAAAACAAGCTGGGTGGATTCCCATTTCCTTAGGTGACAGCCGTTTACGAACAGAAACTGCTGCCTTGGCGGCTGTGCATACCGTTGAGGTTATGAATCAATAAAATGAATTCAACTACAAACAAAAAAGCAACCCGAAAGAGTTGCTTTTTGTCGTGACTATTAATATTCGTCTTCGTTGAAAAGGAAATCTTCCTTACTTGGATAATCTGGCCAAATTTCTTCGATACTTTCGTAAATGTCGCCTTCGTCTTCAATCTCGTTAAGATTTTCGATTACTTCTTGAGGTGCGCCAGAACGAATCGCATAGTCAATTAATTCTTCTTTGGTTGCTGGCCATGGAGCATCTTCCAATTTTGAAGCTAATTCTAATGTCCAATACATACTTGTAAAAATTTAGTAATTGTTTTCTATATCAAACTTTTTTGCGAATAAAAAGAATTTTGCAGACTTTACAAAGAGGGTTTCCACGTTATTTCGCTTTTGTTGAAATCTTTCAGTGCTTTTCTCGCAAGTATAAATAAATAGTCGCTTAGGCGGTTTATGTAGATTGTTGATAACATTGATGGCCTTTTTTCTGGTTGAATGTTGTAAATCGCCCGTTCTGCCCGTCGGCACACGGTTCTGGCGATTTGACAGTATGAAGAGACGGGATGTCCGCCGGGAATGATGAATGACTTTTGTGGCGGTAATTCTTCTGAAATTCCGTCAATTATTTCTTCCAATGACAAAATATCTGCTTCGGAAATTGACGGAATGTTTGTTTTTTGCGGTTTGTCGTTCGCAATTTCCGCACTAATGATAAATAATTTCTGTTGAATTGTAAGTAATTGGTATTGAATGTCTTGGCTTGAATAATTGTCACGTATCAATCCTAAATACGAATTGAGTTCGTCAATCGTGCCGTAGCACTCCAATCTCGGGTCATTTTTCTGTACGCGAGTGCCGCCAATCAAAGATGTGGTGCCGTTATCTCCTGTTTTTGTGTATATTTTCATTGTCTTGTATTTGAAAAATCAGGAATGTCAACAACAATAATTTCAAATTCTTTTTTTGATGGCTTTTTTCTTTTTGATATTGGGTTGTTTAACCTATCGTAGGTTATACCATCTGTATCATGATAATTCCCATACCCCCAATTCTTAATTCTAAATTGTATTGTTGTGTCTGTAAGATGTACACAAGCGGTAGTCTGAATTTCCTGTTCGGGATGTGAGAGTTCGTAAACTTTATATGTATGTTTCTCTGATTCTGGATGTTGAATCTTTATAAAAGGAGTCCATGTCGTCCCAAATGGGTCGCGGGAGTAGCAATACAATTTGCCATCTTTGACTGTGTACAAATGTTTGTCTTCATAAGATTGACTATTCCCGTATGTATCTCCATCGGGAGATGGATTGCGTCCCGTGCCGTAAATTGCCTCGCCATACACGCTCATCAATGTGCTAACAGCGCGAAGTGTGTTCTTGTCGCCTTTTGACAGTTTTCCATTGCCTTTAGGACCAATGTTGAGCAAATAATTTCCGTCGCGGCTTGCTGTCATAAACAGTTCTTCAAATATTTGGTCGGCAGTCAGATAATTTTTAGGACTGCTTTTACTTTTATCGTATCCCCAAGCTCCGTTCATAGTGCGACAGGTTTCCCACGGGCGAGCCAATGGTTTTGACGGAATTTTTTCTTCGGGACACATAAAGTCACCCAAGCCAAGATTTCGCTTAATTCGTTCATTTACAATGATTGACGAGTCAATCGACATAATATAGTTGTATAAATCGACGGCATCTTGTTTTGTCCACCAATTGAACACGTCGGCGGTGTCCTTGTTGTCGCACCAGTCGCCGTCGAACCAAAGAACGGCTGGGTGGTAGCGGTCAATGAGTTCCTTGATTTGTCGTTTTTCGGCTTCTATGAACGGAGCTTTTTCGTCCATCGAATACAGTTGCGACCAATAATCTTTCGCATACTGCGAATGGTGGTTCCAGTCAAGAATGGAGTAGTAGAGACCGAATTTCAAACCTTGTTTGTCGCATTCGTTTTTTAGCTCCATAAGCAGGTCGCGCTCAAATCCCAAATAATGGTAGAGGTCGAATGTGGTTGTGTTCGTATAGTCTTTGAAATCATCAACTTGCGTATTCCACATACAAAAACCTTCGTGGTGTTTGGCAGTTATTATAATGTATTTCATTCCCGCCTGTTTTGCCAGCGAGACGATTTCCTTGGCGTTGAAATGCTTCGGGTTGAATTTCTTTGTGATTTTGTTTAGATAATCTTCCTTCGACCATTTGTTGAGGAACATTTCCCATTCTCCGTGTCCGTAGTGGGAATACGAACCAAAATGAATGAACATTCCGAACCGTGCCTCGTACCACCATTGCATTTTTGGGGGAATGTCGTATTTTTTAGGGATGTTCACCGTGTCGAATTGTTGTTGGTTTACCAATGGAAGCACTTGACAATCAACTTGTTTCGTATATATAAAAATCAACAAACAAAGTATGGAGGAAAGTCGTTTCATTTTTTATAATTTGTAACAAATATAAATGAATTTGTGATAAATCTTGTTTTAATCGCAGTTGTTTTTCGTGTATTCCGAAAAATTGGTATATTTGCAATAACGGCAATAAGTGTTATTAAATTTCTGTTTGCTATGGATTATTGTAAAATTACAAAAATGCCGACTTACACGTTGGTTGAAATTCTTGTGGAACGGTTGGACATTCAGGTGGCAACTCCGTTGAAGTCGGATTTGGTACAGCTGAACGGAAATCGTGAAAAAAATATTGTGCTTGATTTGTCGAATTGTTCGTATTGTGACTCGTCTGGATTGAGTGCGATACTTGTGGCTAACCGCTTGTGCAAGAATTCGGGCGGAGTGTTTGTGCTGTGTGGTTTGCAGGAATCTGTTGATCGGTTGATAACAATTTCGCAGCTGGAATCGGTATTGAATATCGTGGCAAACAAGGAAAAAGCCGACGAATTTCTTCAAAATGATTAGTTGATGGAGGAGAATTCGCTTACTGTGCTGGGGTGCAGCTCGGCAACTCCAAATTCGGTGCGGTTTCCGTCGTCGCAGATTTTGCACGCTTTGGGCAAATATTTTCTGTTGGATTGTGGCGAAGGCGCGCAGATGCAACTTCGACGGGCGAAAATACCGTTTGAAAATATCAATGTGATTTTTATTTCTCATTTGCATGGCGACCATTATTATGGTTTGTTCGGCTTGCTTGCCTCGCTTAATTTGACAGGACGGAAAACGCCGTTGGTGATTTACGGACCAGAAGGCTTGGAAAAAATTGTTCGTTTTTTGTTCCAAAACACGGAGCAGACGCTGATTTTCCCGATTTTCTTTAAAACATTGCCGAAAGAACCATTTGCTTGCATTGAGGAGAAAAAGAATTATAAACTTTACTCCATTTATTTATCGCATCGTATTGATTGTTGGGGATTTTATTATGTGGAAAATGAACGGGAACGTAATATTTCCAAAGATGCGATTCAAAAGTATAATATTGGAATTGAGGAGATTAAATGTATAAAACAAGGTTCCGACCTTACGCTTGAAAATGGAGATGTGATTCCAAATTCAGAGCTTACGACCGACCCGCCACGTCCGTTTTCGTATGCCTATATTGCCGACACAATGTTTAAACCAGAACTTGCTGAGTATGTGAAGGGTACACGTTTGTTATACCACGAAGCGACATTTTTGGACAATCACAGCGATCTGGCTTTAAAAACATTTCATTCCACGGCACGGCAGGCTGCGGAATTTGCAAAACTTGCCCATGTCGAAAAATTGATAATTGGCCATTATTCCGCACGCTACAAATCGCTTGCCGGGCATTTACAACATGCTTCCGAAGTGTTTGACAACGTGGAGTTGGCTATGGATTTGTATTCTTATTCTCCCGACCGAACACCATATTGTGTTTGGCAACCAAAAACTAATTAAATGAAAATCAAGAATATATCCATATATAATTATCGAAATATTGAAGAATTGTCGTTCGATTGCAATGATTCAATCAATTGTTTGATTGGAAAAAATGGGGTTGGAAAAACCAATATTTTGGATGCAATATATTATTTGTCGTTCTGCAAAAGTAATTTGCTTGCCAACGATGCCTCCAATGTTCGAAATGGCGAAAATTCGTTTATGATTCAGGGAACATACGATGTGGATTCGGTGCAGACGAAAATATCCTGCGCTTACAATCAAACGGATAAGTCGAAGGTGATTTTGTGCAACGAGAAGAAATACAGCCGCTTTTCCGACCATATTGGACTGTTGCCCGTGGTGTTTGTAACACCATCGGATGTTGCGCTGATAAACGAAAGTGGCACGGAACGCCGTCGGTTTTTGGATGCTTTTGTTTCGATGTATAATCGGGAATATTTTAATAATTTATTGATATACAATAAGTTGCTTGCACAACGAAATGCGTTGTTGAAACAAGAATCTGGTGTTGACGAAACGTATTTGTCAATTCTTGATGAAAAATTATCGGTGGTTGGGCGGGCGCTCTACGATGAACGCAAAAAAGCGGTCGCGGAATTGTCGGAGTACACAAAATCTTTTTATTCAGAGATTTCAACAGCAGAAGAATGTTCAATCCAGTATAGTTCGCAACTTAATGATGGCGATATGCTGACCTTGTTGGCGAAAAACCACGAACGTGATAAATTGCTGACATACACCACGGTTGGGATTCATCGCGATGACTTGCACTTTTATTTTGACGACAATCTTATAAAAACGGTAGCCTCGCAAGGACAGAAAAAGTCTTTTTTGCTTGCAATGAAATTTGCTCAATATCAATTGATTACAAACTACAAAAATGGAGAAAAACCGATTTTGTTGTTAGATGACTTGTTTGACAAATTAGACACCGATAGGGCACGGAAAATTTTTGAAATAGTTGAGCGTCAGGATTTTGGACAGATTTTTATAACCGACACTGATAAAATTCTATTGCAACAAGTTTTTGCGGAGCGCGAACATTCGGGCATATTTTTCCGTGTGGAACAAGGTTCGGTAACCAAAATGTGAGGGGCGACAGCACACAATTCCGTATTTCTTCCCGTTCCATAACAAAATCATCGTTACATTTTGTACCTTTGCTTGATTTTTAGGTTAATATGAGGAATTGGCGTATCATAGTTTTTATTTGGGGAGTGTTTTCTCTTTTGGCTGTGGTGTGCTTGATTTTTCCAAAAGACGGCGTGGAAATTACATTGCGGTTTCCATCGTTGGAGGAGGTGTTTTCATCGAAAAAGGACACTGTGGATTTGGAAAAATCGTTGCAAAGTATTGAAAATGACTTTATTGCGTCGCTCGACACATTGTCGGAAATTACAAAAAATGCTGATTCCCTGTGTTTTATTGATTCTCTTTCGTTTTATGTACGATTTGACACCACAAGTGCTGCTCGTCTGTATTTTCCAAACAACGATCCGTCGGTGCTGGACGGCGTGTTTGAAGCATTGGAAAATCAATCGAAAACAAAAATGCTCCATATTTTGCATTACGGCGATTCTCAAATAGAATTGGATAGAATTTCTGGATATTTTCGTCAGCGGCTACAGGAGCAATTTGGCGGAATGGGGACGGGATTGCTTCCAATTGTACCTTTGTACCAAACCACATCGGTTGGACAAGTTGTTTCCGATAGTTTGCCTCGCTATGTCGCTTCGGGAACTATGCGGCAAACGCTTCCACACAACCGTTACGGTGTGTTGGCGCAAATGGCGACGCTTAACGGTGCGGTAACCTTGTCATATACCAGCAGGGATTGGAAACAGGTGTATGAAGGTACAAAGCGTTTCTCTGTCGCACGGTTGTTCGTGGGGAATGTGAAAGCTGGTTTTAAAGCAAAAATGACGGCAAATGGAAAGGATTCAACGATAATTCTGAATTCTGATTCTTTTGATTTGACAGAATTGTCGTGGAATTTTGGCGGAAATGTGTCGTCGTGTACCATGCGGCTGAACGGTTCTGCGGAATTATACGGCGTTTCGTTGGAAAGCCAGACAGGCGTGACGGTTGACAATATTGCTCTGCGCGGTAGTGCCGGCACATTTTTCACAAAAATATCATCTTCGTTGTTGGGCAATTCAATGACGGCACTGAACGTGCCTTTGATTTTGCTTGAATATGGTGGAAACGCTGTGCCGTCAATTACTTCTAAGAATATGGTGGAAAATTATAAGAAAGATTTTGCGCGTCAATTGCGGTATTTGCAAAAATGTTACCCCGATGCGTTTATTATTGTGATTGGTCCAGCCGATATGTCAACAAAAATTAATGGGGAATTGCAGACGTGGCCGTTCGTGGAAGACGTGGTGCTGGCAATGAAGGAAGCCGCATTGGAAAATGGAGCGGCATTTTGGAATATGTTTGAGGTAATGGGTGGACGTAACTCTATGATTCAGTGGGTGTCACACAAACCAGCGTGGGCAGCACCCGATTACATTCATTTCACGCAAATCGGCGCAAAACGCATTGCTGAAGTCTTCACCGAATCGTTCTTCTATTATTATGATTATTATTCGTTTTTGCAACGAAATGCTCAATGGGTGCGAAAAGACAATGTGGATTCTGTGGAATATGATAGTTTATCTATAGATTCTTCATCTTTTGTTATAGATAGTTCGTTTTATACTGTGTTTGACAATGAATAGTAGGAGCTTTATATATATAATTCGTTTTGTTATTTGTTTTGTTTGTTTTTCTGTCAGCATTCAATCGTATGCACAAAACCAATTTGGATATCCGTTTATTGTTGATTCAATGAACACCATTATTGTTCCAAATGGGAAAAGCGAGCGTTTGGAGAATTTCTACGACAAGATGAATCTCTTGCTTCGCTCGGGCGAAGGGCAATTGTCGATTCTTCACATTGGGGGTTCGCACGTGCAGGCCGATATGTTTTCGCACCAGGTCCGTTCGCATTTCGATACGCTTATGTCCGACAGCCATACGAGCCGTGGTTTGATTTTTCCGTACGAAACGGCCAAAACGAATAATCCACATAATTATAAGGTAACGCATACAGGACGATGGATTTCGTCGCGAAATGTGCGTGAAACGCGCATTGCACAGCTTGGCTTGACAGGAATAGCGGTCACAACCGATACAGTTGCTGAAATTTCGGTGAACCTTGACCCGCCAGAAGAGGGACATCGATGGATTTTCAACCGTCTTACGCTGATTGGCTATGGCGACTCACCGTTGGTAAATCCGATTCTGATTGTTGATGATTCCGTGTATGCTGCACCGTTTGATTCGGTAAGTTCCACGTATGTGTTCCATTTGTCTGTTCCGGCTGAACATTTTACCGTGAAAATCCAGCAAAACGACACCGTTCCGCATTCTTTTACTATTAATGGATTTTTAGCAGAAAACGATCAACGGGGCTTTGTCTATCACGCCGTAGGGGTGAATGGCGCTTCAGTTCCGTCATATTTGTCGTGCGAACATTTCGAGCGTGATTTGAAACTTATCCGTCCCGATCTTGTGATATTTGCCATTGGTATCAACGATGCGGTCCCAGAGAATTTTTCTGATTCGGCGTTTATTGCACATTATGATTCGCTTTTGGTTAAAATTGAGCGTGTGGTGCCGAATTGTGCGTATATCTTTATTACAAACAACGATTCGTTCCGCAAAATTTCAGGTGGAAAAAAATCGCATTACGAAGTGAACCGCAATGGTTTACGGGTGCAGCGCGATTTTTACGAGCTTGCCCGAAAACACGATGGCGCAGTGTGGGATATGTTTGCAATAATGGGGGGCTTACATTCCATGCGGCAGTGGGAAGCATTCGGACTTGCACAAAAGGACAAAATTCATTTTACGAGAAAAGGATATAAACTGATGGGCGATATGCTGTATCGGGCTTTTCTTGATTCGTATAATAACACAATGCTTTCAAAATAATGGTAGTAGAGTTTTTGAAAAGAATATTTTCGTTTGACCCCAACTCACCGTTGTTGTTCACTCAGTTTGATTTCTGGGTGTTCTTCGCGCTTGTGTTCACGTTGTTTTCGTTGTTCAAGAATAAGGTTTTGCTCCGAAATACGTTCATCTTTTTCGTCAGCGTATTTTTCTATTACAAGACAAGTGGCTGGGCTACAATTATTTTGGTTTCCGCAACGTTGTTGAATTTTCTGTTAGGTTTGGCTATGCCGAAACGGAAAACTGAAGGCGGACGGGTAGTGTGCCTATTGATTGGGCTACTTCTCAACCTTGGAATTTTATGCTATTTCAAATATGCGTATTTCTTTGCTGAAATGTTACACGGCTTGTTTGGCGTGACAATTCCCGTTGTGAACGTGTTTGCGGAGATTGGAAATGTGATAGCGGGAAAAGATATGTTTACTGTCGATAAAATTATTCTTCCCGTTGGAATTTCATTTTATACATTCCAGTGTGTCAGTTACATAATGGATGTTTTTCGACGGAAGGTGGAACCAGTTTCCAATTTGTTGAACTTTGGATTTTACATTACATTTTTCCCACAATTAGTTGCGGGACCGATTATTCGTGCTGCCGATTTTGTTCCGCAGATTTATAAAAAATATTTCCTTTCGCGGCGGCAGTTCGGTATTGCTGTCTTTTGGATTTTGAATGGAATGGCGAAAAAAATCATCCTCAGTGATTATTTGGCGGTTAATTTTGTTGATAGAGTTTTTGAAAATCCATTGTTATATACTGGTTTTGAGAACCTTGTGGCATTGTTTGCCTATTCGTTGCAGGTATATGCCGATTTCTCTGGATACACCGACATAGCAATCGGTGTGGCGATGATTATGGGATTTCATTTGCCACGTAACTTCAATTCACCGTATAAAGCGACAAATCCGGGTGAATTTTGGAAACGATGGCATATTTCGCTTTCCAAATGGTTGCAGGATTATTTGTATATTCCGCTCGGCGGAAACCGCACAGCCTCGATTGGAACCTATGCGTGTATTATTACTATCTCGTTGATAGGCACTATTTTATCGGGAAGTATATGGGTCGCTGTGGTGTTGGTTTCGTTGGCGTTGATAGTGACAATTTATTGTAGAAAATCACCAGAGAAAAAGAAGGAACTTACGTCGAATATGAACCGAATGAACACAATGCTGCTTGGTGGTTTGTGGCACGGGCCAAGCTGGAATTTTATGATTTGGGGTGGTTTGAATGGCATTGGAATGATTGTGTATCGTTTTTGGAAAGATTGGGACCATCCATTGCGGTTGCTTATGATTAGCATTGTGACATTTGGAATCTACAAAATGACAGAGTATTTTCCTGCGCCCGTGTGGAACATCGCTTTGGTGTGGTTGGGGGCGATATGGATAGGGACGTTTTTGCGGTTTATGTATAATTTCATCGGTTTCAAAAATCCGTTGCCGTGGCTTGAGCGTGCATGGGCGGTGCTTCAAACGTTTGTGTTCATCACATGGACGCGTCTGTTTTTCCGGGCTGGCTCTAATCTCGACCCTGCCGAGGCAAACGAAGTAGCATGGAATACGGCTAAAAATATGGTCACGCAAATAGGTTCCCAGTGGAATCTGTCGCAAATTCCCGAAATAGCGGCAAGTTGCGCGAACATTATTTTGCTGTTCTGGCTGGGAATGCTCATACATTGGATTCCCGAGCGAATCAAACGGCGGTATCGGATAGAATTTGCATCGTTGCCGCTTCCTATAATGGCATTGGTTACCGTAATGGTAATATTTGTAATCTATCAGTTTATCACCGCTGATTTACAGAAATTTATATATTTCCAGTTCTAAACAATCATTTGAATAGTTCGCAAATGAAAACTCTTTTTGTAGTACGTTATTTCGCAGCTTCAAATTGTTTTAGAAAACGAGTGTCGTTTTTGAAGAACAAACGGATGTCTTTCACCTGATATTTGAGCATTGCAATACGTTCCACACCCATGCCGAATGCGAATCCTGTGTATTTGCTTGCGTCAATGTTGCAGTTGGTGAGCACATTCGGGTCAACCATGCCGCAGCCAAGAATTTCGAGCCAGCCAGTGCCTTTGCATACCGAGCAACCCTTTCCTCCGCAAATAGAACAAGAAATATCCATTTCAGCCGAAGGTTCGGTGAATGGGAAATATGATGGGCGAAGACGGATTTGTGTGTGGTTTCCGAACATTTCTTTCGCAAAATAGAGCAAGGTTTGTTTGAGGTCGGCGAATGAAACGTTTGTGTCAACATACAAACCTTCCACTTGGTGGAAAATGCAGTGTGCACGTGCAGAAATTGCTTCGTTTCGGAATACACGGCCCGGGAAAATCGAACGGATAGGTGGCTGCGTGTGTTCCATCACACGGGTTTGTACCGATGAAGTATGTGTGCGGAGCAGAATGTCAGGATTTTTTTCGATGAAAAATGTGTCCTGCATATCGCGTGCGGGATGTTCTGGCGGAAAGTTCAGAGCCGAGAACACGTGCCAGTCGTCCTCAACTTCGGGACCTTCCTCAACGGTAAATCCGATACGTGAAAATATGTCGATAATTTCATTACGGACAATCGAAATAGGGTGGTGGCTACCCAATTCCACTGGGTTTCCGGGCAAGGTTATGTCTATGTTGCCAAGGCTGTCGTTTTCTGTGGACGCTGTGTTTTTCTGCAACGCTTCGAATTTTGCCTGTGCAGTTTGTTTCAAGAAATTTATTTTTTGACCGATTTCCTTTTTCTGTTCATTAGGAACCATGCGGAATTCGTCAAAAATTTTGCTCAGTTCACCTTTTTTTGAAAGATATTTCAAACGGAACTCTTCAACTTGTTCTTTGTTTTCTGCCTTGAAATTTTCTACTTCGGAAAGAAGTTTTTCAATAATTTGTAACATATCTATTATTTTTCAACTGATACTTTTGTTATAATCACATCTTCCAACGGACGATTGTTGCGGTCGGTAGCGACTTTCGCAATTTTGTCAACCACATCAAGACCTTGGATTACTTCGCCAAACACGGTGTAGTCCATATCGAGGTGCGGAGTTCCGCCAATTGTGCTGTATGTGTTTTTTTGTTCTTCGGTGTAACTGAATGTTGGCACCGTAGTAAGCGAATCTTTATATCGGTCGTTGAACTCTTGCCATTTTGCCATAAAATTTTGTCTGTCGCCAGCTTTCTGGAGCTCAATCAATTCGTTGAGATACGCTTTGTTTTCAGGTTCGTACAATTTTGTTTGAATATATTCTGCTTTTGCTTGGTCGGCTTTTTGTGCCACCATAGCATCTAATTGTTCCATAGGAACTTGCTGTCCTACAACAATGTAGAACTGCGAACCCGATGACTCTTTCTTGGGGTTTTGTGGTCCACCGCGGCGTGCGGCTGCCAATGCTCCTTTTTTATGAATGAATTTTGTGTTGAATTCCGCAGGAATTGTATATCCCGGTCCGCCCATTCCAAGTGTTTTCCCCGCTGGAGCTCCTTTGGAATCGGGGTCGCCGGCTTGAATCATAAAATTGTCTATAACACGGTGGAATAGTAAACTGTCGAAATAATGTTCTTCGGCAAGTTTTACAAAATTGTCGCGGTGCAGGGGCGTTTCGTTATACAACGCCACAGTGATGGCACCGAAATTTGTTTCAAACGTAACGTGAATTTGATCCATTTTAGAGCCTTTTTTTGTTTTTGTAGGCATGGCGAATGCTACTATTGCTGCCGAAAGTAGAATTGCAATGCCAATTTTATATATGAGTTTCATGTTTCTTATTTTTTTGCAAAGTAAAGATTTCTCGCTGAAAAAAACGAATTACGGAGCAGATTTTTACGAAAAACGGTCGTAGTTAATAGTATGTGGATTAAAATTGAAACGAAAATCGAAGCGAATAATAAAAAATAAGTATGTTTGTCTCCATAAAAATGTTGTACGATGAAAAAATTATTGATTTTACTTAGTGCTGTTCTCATTTTTGCTGGTTGCAAAAAGGAAGAAGAAGAATACGAAATTAAGACACAGGGCGATTTTTCTGGCGAAGCATACACGTTGGGCGCGTGCACGATTCTGTCGGAAAATGGTGTGTCGTATGCTGCTTGGATGTCGTTGACACCTTATACGGGCTTTGATTGCTTTATTTCGGTTTTACCTGATTATCAAACGTACGAAAAAGATAAATTAACGTATAGTGGCAACACAGAATTGGCAACATATATAATGAAAGCTAAAAAATTGTACACTGTTAAACAATGGGAGGAAACCGAAGGCGAAAACTTATCGGTGAACAGAATCATTGTGACGTGGTATGAGCCAATCACAAAAGAGGAGTACGATAAGCTTTGGAAGCATTACAACGAACCGCGTCAGCGCGAAATCCAGTCAAATGAGAATGGTGGGCGTACAAGAATCACGCTCTACGATGAAGCGGAAAAAGTGAAAGTTTCACGCTAAATGCTATTTTTTCGCATCGCGTCCGCCATATAGCAGAATTGTTTCGCGGAGATGCTGTTTGTCCAAATGGGTGTATATTTCTGTCGTCAGGATTGATTCGTGTCCGAGCATTTCTTGTACGGAACGGAGGTCGGCGCCACCGTTTACCAAATGGGTGGCGAATGAATGACGAAATGTGTGCGGACTGATGTTTTTCTGGATGCCGGCTTTTGCCGCTGCGTCTTTTATAATCAGAAAAACCATAACTCGGGTGAGATGTTTTCCCCGTCGGTTGAGAAACACAAAGTCTTCTTCGCCACGGGCAATGTCGAGGTGGCACCGTTGCTGCATATAATTGCTGATTTCCTTTATCGCCTTGCCGCTGATTGGCACAAGCCGTTCTTTGTCGCCTTTCCCGATTACACGGATAAATCCTTCGTCGAAAAATAAATTGTGCATACGGAGCGTAACCAATTCGCTCACACGAAGCCCGCAACTGTAAAGCGTTTCAAGCATTGCCCGATTTCGGTGTCCTTCTGGTTGGCTCACATCAATCGTGTTGATTATGGCATCGATTTCGTCAATGGAAAGATACACAGGCAATTTTTTCGGCATTTTGGGCGCATCGAGCAGATCGGTCGGGTCGGCATCGATGATGTTGTCGAGCTGCAAAAACGAGAAAAATCCTTTTATTCCTGAAATTATTCGAGCTTGGGAACGCTCATTCACTGGTTGGTCGGAATGGTTGAGCCAGTACACAAATTCGTGCAGATGGTCGATTGTAACTTTTTCAGGCCCAATGTTTTCGTCGGTCACAACCAAAAACGAAAGTAGTTTCCGCACGTCGTGCATATATGCTTCGATGGAATTTTCCGAAAGTGATTTTTCCAATCGAAGGTATAATTCAAAATCGTGTATGCTTTTTTCCCAATCCATCAGTTTATTTTTAACAAATGTAAGAAAATCTTGTATCTTTGCCGAAAAATTTTAACAATGAAAAAGATTTTAACGACAATTTTATGCGTAGTTGCATTCAGTGGTGCTTTTGCGCAAGAAAGTTCAAGTAACGATAAACCTCACAAACAGTTTGTGGGATGTGCCACTTCGGCATGGTTTAATAATGACGCTGACTACACATCAATGCAAATTCAGCCAAAATATGGCTATCATTTCAACTCGTGGTTTGCGTTGGGAATCACATTGGATTACGCATATGTTAGTGATGAAGTCAAGGATTTAAAAACCAACACATATGGTATAAATCCGTTTATCCGCTTGAAACATCCTTGCAAAGAGTCAAGTGTGGCACCTATTATTTTGTTTGCCGATTTGGGGGTAAACTATAGTGTTGCAAAAAATAAGGAAATCGCATCGGGCAATCGTCTTGACGATGGCGAGAATATGTACATTGGAGCACGTCCGGGTATTGCCTATGTGTTGAGTAACCGTTTCAGTATTGCCGCATATTTCGGCTTCATTGGCTATCGCCATTCCGATGCTCCGGCAACGACGAACAATGGTTCAGGATTCACATTATCCACCAATGGTTTGGCGCTTGGATTGAACATCCATTTCTTATAGTGGAAGGCGTTTATGCGTCGGCTTTTTCAAACAATAATTTGTATTGCTGTTTTCTGTGCGAATAATTGTTTTGCGCAGGAATTGCGCCCTGTTGTGATTCAATCTGGAATGCTGATTTACAAAGGCGAATACGGCGACAATCTTATCTGTCATATCCAAACCGATACCGACCAGCAGGATGGCAAATGGGGCTACATCAACAAAAAAGGCTCGTTGGTGATACCTGTTCTGTTCGATGACGCTGATTATTTTAGCGACGGATTTGCCCGTGTGCGGAAAGGCGACAAGTACGGTTTTATTGATACAACAGGAAAGGTTGTTGTTTATTATTTGTTTGACGATGCAAAATCTTTCGACCCCGAATGTGGTTTGGCGTTAGTGCAACGCTCGGGAAAGTGGGGCTGGATAAACCATAACGGCGAATATCGGATAGCGTGTCGGTTTGAGGCTGCATATCCGTTTTATCGTGGTTTGGCAATGGTGAAATTAAATGGCAAATATGGTTATATTGACGCTACGGGACGATTCCGTGTGCAATGCCGTTTTGATAATTTGAGTCCGTTCGGCGATAATGGTTTCGCAATGGCTGAACAAAGTGGCAAATGGGGCTTTGTTGACACTACGGGGGCAATTGCCATTGGTTGCAAATTCGATGGCGTACTGCCGTTTCAAGAAGACTTAGCAGCGGTAAAAATCGGTTCAAAATGGGGCTTTGTCGATATAAAAGGCACAATAGTGATTCAACCACAGTATGATTATGTAGAATCGTTTTACAAAGGAAAAGCCCTTGTAGAATCCGACGATATGCTATTCTACATTAATAAAGAAGGAGTAGAAGAAAAATAACCATTTCTCATTAGTAATTTGCATTAAAAAAGGCTGCCACCTGCGTGACAGCCTTCAACCATTTTGATTTTATTTCAAAACTATTTTTGAACTTTTGCCAATGCTTCATCCAGCGTCATTCCAGCAAAATCTTGCGCACCAAATAAACGACCGCTTTTTTTGTCGTTGACGAATGCGCCCAACACTATACCTGGAATAACTGAATCTGGGTCGTTTGGAGCGCTTGGTCCGCCAAGGTCGGTGCGGCACCATCCCGGATCTGCCAAACTGATGATTACATCGGTGCCGTCAACTGTACCAGCAAGGTCGGTGGTGACTTTGTCGAGAGCTGCTTTGCTTGCCGAATAGCCAGCTTGTTGCGGTTCGTTGCGGATACCGCTTGTTGTGTTGATAATTCGTCCAAATCCACGTTTTATCATATCGGGAAGGAATGCGTAGCAAAGCATCATTGGCGCTATTGTGTTGATAAGGAAACTTTGCGTGTAGTCTTCCACAGGTGTTGTGAAATAATCGGTACGATATGCGATTTGTACAGCCGCATCGTTGAATAAAATGTCAATTTGCGTTCCTTTTGCCTTGATTTCCTGAATCATACGCGTAACTTCTTCTGGCTTTGAAAGTTCCGCAGCCACGCAATACGCTTGCACGCCCATTGCGGTAACTTCTTCCAATACTTTTTGCGTGTGTTGTAGATTTCGGCTGTGCAAAATTAGATTGCAACCTTGACTTGCCATAAACTTGGTTATTCTATAACCAATTCCTCGATTTGCACCTGTAATCAGTGCCCATTTCCCTTGAACGTTTGTTTTCATAATTCTAAATTTTTGCAAATATACTCATTGTGTTGTAATTAAATGGGTTAAAATAAAAGAGTTTGTCTATAATTTAAAATTTTACATTGACAATAATCAAAAAACTCAATCGTAATAGGGTGTAGATGCTGGAAATGTTTTAATTTCGCCAACGAAAACAGAATATATGTCGGTAACGGTTATCGTTTTATTGGTTGTTTTGTGTGTCGGAGCCAGTTTTGTGCAACGGGTTTGTGGGTTTGGCTTTGGTGTGTTTATAATGACGATGCTTCCATTTCTCTGCCCTTCGTATGGCGAAGCAACCACGCTTTCTGGTTTGTTGTCGGCGGCGCAATCATTGTACGTTTTGTTTGTATTATATAAATTGGTTGACTGGAAACATTTGAGTATCATATTGTTATCATTCACCATTTTTTCATTTTTGGCAATACAGTTTGTGGCTTCGGCTACCGATTCCATTCTTAAGATTTTGTTGGGTATCGTGTTGATACTGTTGAGTTTATACTTTTTGTTTGTCAGCCCGAAATTACAAGTTAAGCCAACCAAGACTTTGCAGGTGTCAATGGGCGCATTGAGTGGTGTGATGGGGGGCTTGTTTGGTATGCACGGTCCTCCTGCTGTGATATATTTCTTGGCTGTTGAACCTAGTAAATATCGTTATATGGCTGTGTGTCAGGCATATTTCTTGCTCACCAATATAATAATGACATTTTTCCGGGCGCGGAATGGATTTCTCACGGAATTCGTTGGTTGGGGATTTTTATATGCCATTGGCGGGGTAGTGGTAGGTTCATATCTTGGAAGAAAAGTGTTCGACAAACTTCCATCTGACAAGTTGCGGAAAATTATCTATATCTATATGATTTTCAGTGGGATAGCAGCAATTTTATTGTAAGAGCTATTTGTAATTCTCCACAAATTTCACCAATAAGTTAAACAATTCGTTGAATTTCGTGAGCGGAAGCTGGTCGGCGTTGTCGTTTATGTCGTGATACGCCTGCGTGCCGCCTTTTGTGTAAATATAGATGCTTGGAATGTTTTTCATGTAAAATGGGCAGTGGTCGCTGTTGCAGGCCTCGCCACGTACTTGAATGTGCTTGAAATAGTTATTCTCGTCGTTGATTTTTTGTATCAGCGACATTTCTTTGTCGAACACCTTTCCATTTACCACGCAAATGCCGTCGTCGCCCGTGCCAACCAAGTCAAGGTTGATGACAAAATCACAGCCGTCACAATTCATATATAAATGGTCGTTCACAAACGCCTTTGAGCCAAGCATACCAAGTTCTTCGCCAGTAAAGGCAATGAAATAGAGGTTGATGGGAATTTCGTCTTTGTGCTTCTGAAAATATTCCGCCAGCGTGAGCATAAGGGCAACGCCGCTCGCATTGTCGTTTGCACCATTGTAGGTCACTGGACCGAATTGTCCCAAATGGTCGTAATGGGCAGTGAAAAATATGGATTTGTCAGTTTTCTCATTATCAATGTAATAGCAAATATTATTCGTTGTGACAGTCTCAAGTTTTTGCGTTACGTCAAACGAAACTGATTTGATGTTTTTTGCTTTCAAACTTTTGTCGGATACAATGAAATATGGCACGTTTCCGCATACATCGGCAATGTTTTGCGTTAGTTTTTGGTTGGTGATTTTAATGATTGCACCAATGGAATAGACTTCGCTCCATACTAAGTCAATGGTAATCCATTGGTTGATTATTTCTTTTTGTTTGGATGTCAGCGTAGTGTCGGTTTCATCGAAAATCAAGCAGGTTTGGGCATATTTCGACTTGTATTTTTCTTTCAACGCACTTATGTTATTTCCAGAGCATACGTCTTGCAAATCTTTCTTGTTGAATGGGATACATTTTAGCGTAGCTGTTCCGCCACCACTAATCGCATCAATCATAAAATCCTTTCCTGCAGTGAGTTGCGTACCGTCAATGGTAAGTTGCAGTTTGTCGGGAAATGTGTTTACGGAGTAGGTTACAGAAGAACCTTCCTCGTCGAACAAGTTTTGCAATTGGAACGATTCGAATTTTTGTTGAATGTATGTTTCGGCATTTTGGATGCCGTTGTTCACGTATCCGCGGCCATGCATACGTTCGGAGCATAAATCGTTCAGATATTTCCGTCCGCTTTCAAGTTGGGCGAACGTATGAAATGAACATGCAATGAGTAATATTGTAAGAAATCGTTTCATTGTGATTTTACAAATATAAGGATTTCTCTTTCAAAAAACAAAAAAGCCCGTGAATTGCTTCACAGGCTTTCGTTTGTTTCGATTTTTCTCTATTTCGAATACTCTTTTAAATAATCAAGCACTTGATTTACAATATTTTCAGCGGTGTAGCCGAATTTTTCGTCAAGTACGGTATATGGTGCGGAATAGCCGAAGTGGTTCAAGCCCCAAATTTTACCTTTTGCCCCCACAAGTCCTTGCAGATTGATTGAAAGTCCTGCGGTTACGCCGTAAATTGGTTTTCCCGAAGGGAGAATTTTCTCCTGATATTCTTTGCTTTGGTCGCGGAACAAGCCTTCCGACGGAGCGGAAACAACTTGAACTTTCAAGCCGTGTTTGCTTTCGAGAATGAGCGACGCATCGTAAATTGTGCTGACTTCGGAACCGTTGGCAACCAAAATAATGTCGGCTTCGCCTTGTGCTTCTTTCACAATATACGCACCGAATTTCGCATTTTGTGCATCGGCATAGCGTGTTGACCCTGGTTTTGCCGGAATGTCGTTGATTGTTTGGCGAGAGAAAATCAAGCCAGTCGGACGATCGTTTGTTTTCATGGCAAGTTCCCAACAAACAGTTGCTTCCTGAGCATCGGCAGGGCGGAGAACAAGAAAACTGCGTTTACCACTGTGGTTGTAAACTTGTTCCATCAAGCGGATTTGTGCTTCTTGTTCGATTGGCTGGTGGGTAGGACCATCTTCGCCAACGCGGAACGCATCGTGCGACCATACATATTTAACAGGCAGTTCCATCAATGCCGACATACGCATTGCAGGTTTCATATATTCCGAGAACACGAAGAATGTGCCGCATGCGGTGAACAATCCGCCGTGAAGCACGATACCGTTCATAATTGATGCCATTGTCAGTTCGGCAACACCAGCTTCGAGGAATTTTCCTGAAAAATCATCTTTGGTAATATCCTGTGTCTTTTTGAGGAATCCGTCGGTGTTGTCGCTGTTGCTCAAATCGGCAGACGAGCAAATCATATTTTCGATATGTTCAGCAAAATATCCAAGAACCGTTCTCGATGCAACACGGGTTGCCACGTTCGGTTTTTGTTCTATGCTTGCGAAATCAATGTCGGTAGGGAGATTTCCAGACAAGAATTGAGAAAGTTTCTTTGCCAATTCGGGATTCTTCTTTTCCCATTCTGCTTGTTCTGCCTTACGTTTTTGTGCGTTTTTGATTTTATTTTCGTTGACGTTTTTCCAAAATTGTTTTACGTCGTCGAAAATAGCGAACGGATCGTTTGGATTTCCGTCGAGGTTGAGAATAGTTTTTTCGACCGATGCGCCAGCCTTGCTCACTGGCTGTCCGTGTGTCGAAGTTTGTCCTTCGAACGATTTGCCTTCAGCATCGAGAAGACCTTTACCCATCGTTGTTTTTCCGATAATCAGCGATGGTTTTCCCGTTTCTTCGTTTGCCCATTGCAGTGCTTTGCGGATTTCGTCGTGGTCGTTGCCATTGATTGTGATGACTCTCCAGCCCCACGATTCGTATTTCATGGCAGTGTCTTCGCTCGAAACCGCGTCGGTGTGGGTTGAAAGTTGAATGTCGTTGGAGTCGTAGAACATAATGAGGTTGTCCAAACCAAGATGTCCGGCAATACGTCCTGCGCCTTGTGAAATTTCCTCTTGAATGCCGCCGTCGGAAATGAACGCATAGATTTTGTGTTTCATCCATTCTCCGAAACGAGCGCGAAGGAATTTCTCTGCAATAGCCGCACCTACAGCCATCGTATGACCTTGACCGAGCGGTCCCGACGTGTTTTCAACACCAATTTTGTGGTTTACTTCAGGGTGTCCGGCAGTCAGGCTTCCCCATTGACGGAAATTTTTCAAATCGTCTATGGAAAGCGTTCCAACCATGCACAAAGTCGCATACAACATCGGTGACATGTGTCCAGGGTCAAGGAAAAATCTGTCACGATTTGCCCACGCCATGTCGGTCGGGTCGTATTGAAGAAAATCTGAGTATAAAACGGAGATGAAATCCATGCCGCCCATTGCACCTCCTGGGTGACCGGATTTTGCTTTTTCGACCATTGAAACCGCGAGAATACGCATATTGTCGGCCGAACGTTCTGAAATGTTTTTCATTTTACTATCATTATGTAAATCTGGTGCAAAATAAATCGTTTTTATGTTTTCAAAAAAAGTAAATAGACGAAATTATACACAAGTTATCAATTTTCTTTCGCTTTACTTTTGTTTACAAGATAAACTCCTGAAAATACAAGGATTGCGGCAAGTATTTTTTGCCAAGTCATCACGTCCATTCCGATGATTATGCTGACAATTGTCGCAATGAACGGTTGCACGTATGCATACATGCTCACAATGGTCGGCCGTAGATTTTTTTGCCCGATAGGAACAAGGAAATATGCGATGAATGTGGCGCAAATCACCGTAAACGCCAAATTCCACATAAACTCTGACGTGAGCAAACTATAATCTGTTGTTGCCATCTCGCCAATATTGAACGGAATGGCAACAAGCATTGAAAACAAAAACATCCATTTCATAAACGTGATGGTGCCGTATTTTTGCACCAAAGGTCTGAACGCACCTAAATACAGGGCAAAAAAGAGACAGTTACAAATCATTAAACATAAACCCAACGGATGACTGTGCTCAATTCCGTTTGATGTGTGTACGCTGTTCAAAATCAATAAGATAACACCTATAAAACTGAGTGCCACACCGCCTGCTTTTTTGAACGTGATGGGTTCTTTCAAGAAAATGGCGGCAATAAACATGGTGAATACAGGCGTAAGTGTGGTGATGATTGCCGCATCCACTGGTGTGGTGATTGTCATTGCCTTGAGAAAACTCATCTGCGTGAGAAACAATCCCAACATTGACGCAAGAAAAATTTTCGGCAAATCTTTTTTGTCAACTTTTTCTTTCGGTAGAAATAATGAAACTAACCAAAAACAAATTGTCGCTCCCAAAGCCCGTAGGAAGAAGATTCCGATGGGGGAGACAACGCCAAACGAGACAAGATTTTTGCACGTGATGATGTTGAACCCGAAAATGGTGTAGGCAAGAAATATCGCTATGTGACCAATGAGTTTGTTGTTAGTTTTCATCAGGCATTACTAATAATCTTTTTTTGTTAAAGAATTCGTCAAAAGATTCACGATATGGATATTGATTTATTGCGGGAATCATATCAAGCCAATTTTTCAGCAGACGTTCGTTCCAATCTTTTGTGGTTTCGCTGTTGTTTTTGTACATACCAAAGCCGTGACCGCCGGTTGGCAGTTCTGCGTACGAACTAAAATTGATTTGTTTGTTATTGAGTGCCTGCCAAAGAGCACGACTGTTGCGGACATCAACCACATCGTCGTCGGTGCAGGCAAGGACGAATGTCGGTGGCATATCGTCGGGAATGTTTTGCTCGATGGAAAATTGGTGAATGTCGTCTTGCGTATAATTTTTTGTGAGCAGATTTTTTCGTGATTTTTGGTGCGCAATGCTGTCTTCCATTGAAACCACGGGATAAATCGCCATAATGTAGTTGGGGCGCAGACCGTATTTTTCGGAAGCGGGAAATTCATTCTTTATGTAATTCTGCTTTTCAATGCCGCTGTGCAAAACCAAATGCCCGCCAGCCGAAAATCCTATCGCTCCGATTTTAGTAGTGTCAATCCATTCGTTGCCAAATTTTTTTATGAGAGCAATGGTCAGCTGCAAATCCTGAATCATGGCAGGGTGGTGGTATCCGTGGCTGCTCACACGGTAGCGAAGCACAAATGCGGCATAACCATTTTGTGCAAACCATTGCGCCACCTGATACCCTTCGTGTTTCATCCCAAGATGGTGGTAACTACCTCCAGGGCAGATAATTACAGCTGGTACTTTTTTATCTTCCTTGCTGTAGTTTGTCGGTAAAAACGTGTAAATACGCGTGGTTTCCTTCGTCTTTTTTACTTTGCCATTCGATGTTACGCTATGCACATATTGCCAAGGGGCAACTTTTGATGTGCAACCATCTTCTTTGCAACGTGTAACGTATTGAGAGAATGATATTTGGCTGAAGAAAACAAAGAAACTGAGTAGTGACAAAAATCGTCTCATAGTGTAATCATTTCTTTTGCTTCTTCTTGCGAAAGTTGTTTGTATTTTGGCGTTCCTGCAAATTTTCCGTCAACAATGTCAAACGTTACTTGGAAAAATTCTTCATCGTAAAACGATAGTTTTGAACTTGTGTCGGGATTGCATTCTATATAAAGAATGTCGTTCACATTGAAACCTTTTGCTTCGCAAATTTGGTTCGCCAACGACGCTCCCGCGTATGTGACCGATGTGCCTGGGTTGTCTTGGTATAATTCCGTCACAAGCACAAGTTTCTTTCCGTTATAATCCAACACTTTCAATCCGCAAGTCGATGGCATATCCCATTGACCTTTGAAATCGAATTTTTCGTCATAGTATTTTTCAGGTACCTTCATTTTAGTTAATTGATAATTGACAATTGATAGTTATTTGTCCAAGGTGGATTTTGTTGTTTTTATAATAGATGTTAGTATTTTAATTATCTCGTTTAATTCATTTTCGTTTTTTGTGAATTCTTCTTTATTTATATAGTTGCTTGTATAAAGTAAATCTAACCAGTAATCGGTCTCGTCAGCATCTTTTAGTGCAATATTAAGTTTATTGATAAAATCAAGACGACTCTGAGCATTTTTACTCTCCCGTACGTTCGCACCAATGCTTGTTCCACTTCGTAAAAGTTGCTTGCTTAAAACATATTCTTTTTTTTCTTCGATGAGAATTTTATAAAGAGAAATAATGTGTAAGGCAAAATCCCGCGTCTTCGTTTGAATTATATTATCCCCACTCATAATTGTCAATTTTCAACTTTCAATTCTCAATTACTTTATGTTTCTCACAACGTCCTTACCAAACGACTTATTTGCAAGTTCGCGGTTTCGAGGGCGGTATGTGCCATCGTTCATTTCGCGAAGAACCACATTGGTGAATAGTTTGAACATTTTTTCCTCTTGGGTCTCGTCTTGATAGAACGCTTTCCACGCGTATTCATATAGTTCTTGCAGACGTTCCGCACTCATGTGTTTGGGGTGGTAAACGACTTGTCCTGCATTGTAGTGGTCCCAATCAAAGTCGAAAATTCTTCCTTGACGGAGCAAATCGTCGTATGCCTTGGTGTGGGGGAAAGGAGCCAAAACGGTAAATTCCGCCAAATCCAAGTCAATTTCCAACAAGAAGTCAATCAATCGTTTTATGTCGTCTTCGGTTTGGTTGTCGAGTCCGAGAAGGATAGTGCCTTCCACGCCGATTCCGTAGTCGTGGTAGCGTTTCACACGTTCACGAATGTATTTCGACGTGTCGTACACCGCCTGATACACGTACCAAGCACCTGCTTGTGCCGCCAAATCAAGCACTTGCGGGTCGTCTTCTATCGTGTGGCTAATCCATTTCTTTTTCAAAGGAATCATCTCTTTGAAAAGTTGCATTTCCCATTCCTTATTTTGTGCCAACGAGTTGTCAACTATAAAAAGTCGGTTGTTGTCAATTGTTTCAAGATCGGCGATTGTTTTGTCGATTGGACGGGGACGGAAACAACGGCTTCCCAAATATGAAACTGCGCACGGGTAGCAGCTGAAACGACAGCCGCGTGAGGCGTGGAACAAGTCAACCATAGGAACGCCCTTGTGGTTGTAGAGCTCACGTTTGTACAAATCGCGGCGGGCTGGACCCACAAGCGAGATGTCGGGCATATTGCCCATATAGTTATAGACTTTTTTCAATTTACCATTTTTCCAGTCGTCCATCACTGCTTCCATACGGCCTTCCGATTCGCCAAGAAATACGGAGTCGGCGTGTTGTATGGTTTCTTCTGCGTGGAGCATGGTTGAAATGCCACCAAACATCACTTGTTTGCCCATAGCACGGTATTTGTCGGCTATAGCCCAACCACGTTTCACTTGCGTTGAAAGCATCATGGAAATAGCAACCATGTCGCACTCTTCGTCCCAATCAATATCTTCAACATTCTCGTCAGTAAATGACACATCAACCCATTCCGGCAATGTAGCCGCAAACACAACTGGTCCGTGAGGTGGCAAGTTGAACGTTGTTTGTCCTGGAAGTTTTTTCCAACGGGGGTAAATCAATTTTAATTTCATAAAACTATAATTGTAGAGGCAAATTTAATAAAATTGTTTCAGAGTACATAACTTCAAAATTGATTTTTCCAATTATTATTTGTATATTTGCATTCTCATTTCTTGGGGTTGACTGGATTTGACGGGGAGTTTACAGGGAATGTAAGCATGTCGGGCGATGGGGTTTGTCCCGCTTAACCACACTCCAAAACAATAACTGGCGAAGAAAACTTTGCTCTTGCTGCCTAATCGAAGTATAGTAGAT